>NZ_JBHYMF010000001.1:0-126999 GCF_042742855.1 Streptomyces sp. NPDC058877
TCCCCATGACCGCGGCGCCCGGCCGGGCCCTCGCCGTGGGGGCCGCCGAACGGCCCCGGCGGCGAGGGCCCGGCCACACGCCGCAGACCGGCCCGCAGCGACCGCGCGGCGTGGCCGCGGGCCTGCTCCCCTCGCCGAACGGAGGAGAGCCACCGGGGCGGGCTCCGGTCAGAAGCGGCGGATCACCCGCAGGTCGTCGGTGTAGGTGGCCCCCGGCGTGCCACCCACGACCGATGCGCCGCCGACGTCGGCGAGGGTCGGCCCGTTGGGGGTCTTGCGGCTGGACACGAAGCGCCGCTTGCCGTTCTGGTCCACGCCCAGGTAGATGCCGATGTGGCCGCCCGCGGACTCCGACGACTCGTCGCTGTCCCAGAACAGCGTGTCACCGATGCGCAGCCCGTCGAGCGGGGGAACGCGGGTGCCGCCGTCCGCGATCTTCACGCCCGGACCGTAGTGGGCCTGGACGTGCGAGGTCCGGGGGAGCTTCTGCTGGTTCCGGTCCTCCTCCTCGTCGAGGACCATCGGAATGCCCATGTGGTAGCCGTAGACCATCCGGACGAAGCCCGAGCAGTCGAGACTGCCCCCGTACTGGTCCTGGGTCTTGTCGTTGTCCCCGGGGGCTACCGTCCTCGGCGTGCTCATCGCGTCGAAGTTCCAGCTGACCCACATGTAGTGCTGGAAGTCGCCCCCCACCTCGCAGAGCCCGGTGGCCACGTCCGGCTTGCTGTACCGGGCCGTGCCCAGTACCCGCGCTCCACCCCGTGCGGGGTCGGTGACGGAGGGCGCGTTCGGCAGGAACATCGCCGCATGGGCCAGGGCGTCCGGCGAGGTGTCGCCGGCCCAGGCGCGGACCTGCTGCTCCACGGCGGCCGTCCAGGTGCCGGCGAACGGCTCCGGGAGGACCCGGACCCAGGTGTCGTGGGTGATGACGGGCGGGTCCACCCACGCGGCCTCCTCCACGACGAAGTCGTAGACCCGGGCCTCCACGCCCGCCTGGGCACCGGTGGCGGCCTGCGCCCGGACGCCGACCGTGCCCGCGCCGAGCGCGGTGTCCGGGTCGGGGTCGCGCAGGCCGAAGGTCCACTCCGGCAGGTCCGCCTCGGCCGCCCCGTGCCGCCACGCGCGGGCGCGCAGCAGGTTGCCCGTTTTCTCGACCTGCACCCACCAGTGGTCGTAGGCGGCGAAGCCGGTGCCGACGGTGACCGCCGGGCCCAGCACGGTCACCGTGTTCTCCAGCGCCTTCTCCAGCGCGAGCTGGACCTCCCCGGCGGGGGTGACGATCAGCCGGGCCCGGTAGTGGGTGCGGACGCTCGACAGGGAGAAGGTGAGGGCGAGCGAGAGCGGCGCGCCGACGGGCGTCTTCGTGAACGAGAAGCGGGCCCGGGCCCGGACGTCGCCGAGCTGCTTGTCGGAGAGCAGGGCGTGGCGGCTCGAACCGACCTCGGAGAGCGTGATGGCGCCCCGGCCGCTCTCCACGAAGTAGTCGGCGACGTTGGAGTCGTCCTGGGAATTGGGCCACCACGAGCCGCCGTTGGGTGACATGCCCCAGCCCTTGCCGCTGGTGTTCGGCAGCTCCCGGTCGAACGGGTCCTCGACGCGCCGCTTCTGCTCGGTGAACCAGCGCCTGGGCCCCCGCATCGTCACCGTCCGGGCCCCGGTCGTGAGCGTCGCGAGGACGCCCTCGTCGTCGGAGACCTCCAGCCCGCCCGCGACCGCCCGCGTGGTCAGCTCCCCCTTCGGGTGTGCCGAGAAGTGCCAGGGGTCGGTCGGGTCGATCAGCATCGGCACTCGGGCGGACCACGCCTGCCCGGCGAGGGGCTCGGCCGGCGGCGCGGTGGGCGCGGCGGCGGCGGTCGGCGCCGCCGCCAGCGGCAGCGCCCCACCGGCCGCCACACCGGCCAGGGCCGTGAGGGCCGCTCTGCGGCTGGGACGGAACATCGATGCGGCCATGTGTGGGTACCCCCGGAGAAAAGGAACGCATGATCGAATGATCGGTTGAAGGGGACTCTAATCCGTGTGCGTTTTCGCCTCGGTCCGGCCCCACCCGCCTGGCAGCACGCTTTCCGTGCGCTCGTCGGGGCGCCGATCGCTTGAGGCGGGTCATGGCCTCATCCGGCAGCCCCCTCTGCCTGCAGGAGGCGAAGCGAGCCCGGCTGCGGGCAGTGCCGGGGCCGTCCCGGAAGGCGGAGTCGGGCATGGCGGCGACTCCGCAGCGCTCGGGGAGGGTGCGGCAGAAGACGTGGGCGTCCTCCTCGCCGCAGGGGCCGGCCTTGACGTGGGTCGAGTGCTGCTCGGCGGTCCGGACGGCGGTCGCGAGGCCCCGGGCGCAGGACCTTCCGGTCCTGAAGCCGCCACCTCGGGTGGTCCTCCCGGGGGTGAGAGGAGAAGGAGGCATTCAACTCCATGGGCCCCCTGTGCCGGTCGTCAGCTCGCGTACGGTGCCGCCGCCGTTTTCCAGCTCGCCGAGGGACGCGAGCGGGCACCGGGCGTTCGCCGGACTCCGTAGCAGGTACGCCGTCTCCTCCAGCGACTCGTGGTCCTCGAGGGAGACGACGGCGACCGGTTCGTGCCCCGCCCGGGGGACCGAGCTGACGTACGTCAGGTACTGCTTGGCCGAGCGGACGGCGGTGACGAGATCGGGGGTGCCGGTCACCCAGCCGACTCCGCGTTCACCCACCTGTTTCCCAGCCGACTGACGCATGGAAATCAGAGTGCAGTCAGAGTACAGTCTGAGTATGGGCATCGTGTACTCGGCATCGGAATCGGAATCCGTATCGTTCACCGATCTGTCCCGGAACCCGAAGGCGGTCGCCGCGAGGGCCGCCGCCTTGGGACGCCTGCGTGTCACGCACCGAGACGCACCCGACATGGTGCTGACCACGGCCGTACACGCCGAGCGCACCGAGGAGAACCTGACCACCGCGTCCCGGCTGTTCCTTGCCTTGATGAAGCAGGACGGGGGCGCCAGGTCGCTTCTGCTCGCATTGCCTGAGGTGTTCCCGTGGGTGCGTCACCTGGACGACGAGGAGGTCCGGGCATTCACCGTCGAGCTCCTGGACGCGCTGTCCGACGCCGCCGAGCTGGGAGCCAGGGAGGCTGTGCACCGGGTGATCGTCTCGTGGCGGGCAACCGCCCGCATCAACGCCGACCCCGACCAGCTCAGGGAAGCGCTCCGCCCGCTCGGTGACGTCGATCTCGGCCCGGTCGAGGTGCACGAGTGAGCCCGAAGAAAGGCGATCGGGTCAGTGTCCCTCCGCTGAGCGGCTGGAACGTCATCTACGGGACGACGGAGGCCGTGAACGGTTGGGAGGAACTGTGCCGGGTGGCGCTGCCGAACGCGCACCGCTGTCTGGAGGCCCTTCGCACGGACCCGCTGTCGCGGTCCAACTGGAACCGTCAGCACCAGCTCCGCGGCAGGCACGCCACCAGGGAATGGAAGGGCTCCGAGCCGGAGCAGTGGGAGTACGAGATCACCAGCGCCGGCCGGGTCCGCTACCTGGTGAGTTCGGATACCTCGACCGTGATCCTGGTGTATGCCTCCCCGCGACACCCGAAGGACACCGAATAGCCTTCAGCGGCCAGGGGGCCGGTGGCCGACCCCCTGAGGCCGGAGCCGTTCGTCCGCGGCCGATCCGACGACCGTGATTCGGCGGTAGCGTGCTGCCGCGAGCACTGGTGCGGACAGGCGGGACGGGCGACATGCGGATGAGGTTCGAGCCGGAGGCCGAGCAGGAGTTCGAGGCGGCGCGTGGGCTGCTGGTCGACCGCCTGGTCCGGTGGGCCGGGGAACAGGGGCAGCCGGTGGACGGGTTCACGGCCGAGGCGATTCTGGACTACCGGCACCGAGCGACCGTCGACGGCCGACTGGGTCTGTGGCAACCGCGCCACGTGGAGGAGCTCCTGCTCACCTGGCTGCCCCAGAACGTCACCGAGCTCCCTGGGGAGGAACGCTCCGACGCCCCAGGCACACTGCGCACACTGCTGCGCTATGTGCACGCCGAGCGGTTGGCGGACCCGCGCGGCCCCGCACTCCAGGAATGCCTCGCCGCGGTCGACAAGGTTGCGGAGCAGCACCCGGCTGCGATGGCGGACCGCACTCGCTGGGGTCTGGCGAAGTTCTGGGCGACGACGGCCGCCGAGCAGAGCGTGGACGTCCGGGACGGGGCGGCGATGCAGCGCTTCGCGGACCGGGCGCGGCGCGGAGAAGTCGCTTACGACGAGCGGGCCCTCGACGCGATCATGGAACGGCGGCTGAGCGGTCGCGCGCTGTCCGGCTCGGCCCGTGCCGAGCCGCAGCTGCCCGTCGCACTGCCCGAGGACGACGAACTGCGCCGACGGGCAGAGGCGTCGAAGACCGTGATGCAGTTGCATGGGCTCACCGAGTGGGCGGGACAGGACGGCCGCCCCGTGACGGCGACGGGACGGCTGCGGATGGCCGATGCCCGCGACTTGGTGGACGCACTTGGCACCGGGGACAAGACCGACGGGGTGCGCTCCTCGGCAGACCTGCCACGGCTGGGACTGCTGACGGAGTGGGCGAAGAAGGCGCGACTGGTCCGGGTGGTCAAAGGGCGCCTGTACGCGGTGGCCAGGTCCCGTCCGCTGCTGGCCGACCCGCTTCGGATGTGGCTGCGCGCCTTCGACGCGTGCTTCGAGCTGCGGCAGGCCCTGATCGGGGCACGCAGCGGCTGGCACGTCGAGTCGATGCTCTTCGATGTCTACGAGGACGTGCTGGGAGATGTGCTGAACACGCTCTACAGCCTGCCGTACCCGATGCCCTGGCCCCGGCTGCGAGACACGGTGCACCTGGTCTACCGGGCCTCCCTCCAGCTCGACGGCGGGTCGGACCTCCAGCACCGGATGTGGTTCGAGCACGCCGACCGGGACCTGCGCACCGTGCTCGATCTGCTGGACGACCTGGGCGCGATCGAGCGCGACCGGGGGATGGCCGACCCGGTGTTCCTCGACGTCGACCTCTCCGCCGCCGGACCGGAGCTGCCCCCGGACATGCCGCCGGAGGTCGCACAACTGCTGGGCGTCGCAGACCGGACCCCGGACCCGGTGGCGCGGGAGCGGGCTGAGCGGCGGCGCGAGGAGCTGACCGCCGGGCCGGTTGAGCTCATCCGCCTCACCGATCTCGGCACTCGGGCCGTACGGCAGCGGCTGCTGGCCGACGGGCGCGACGCACCCCTGATCGGTGAACTGGCCCAGGCGTCGGCGGGCGGGCTGCTGGGCGTGCTGGCCGAGGAATACCCGCCGGATGCCGCCCAGGCGGAGTTGGCCGGCTGGATCGCGGCGCGCGGTGAGCGGGAGGCAGCACTGCGGCAACTGACCGACGCGGTAAGAGCCATGGCTTTCCGCACGCGTGCGCAGGCGATGCTCGGCGCGCTGTGGACGGCGCTGCCGGACGGCGAGGGCGAGCGGCTGCTGCGCACGCTGCGCCGCGATCCCCAGCTCGCGCCGCTGGCACTGAACACGCTGGCACAGCGAGAGCTGCTGTCTCCGGAAGACATGACCGACACCGAGCACCTGCTGGTGCTCGCAGAGAACCTGCTCCAGCTCGTGGAGCTGGCGGGCGGCTCGGATGGCGCCGAGGAGGCGCTGCGAGCCCAGGGCCCGGAGATCAGGGACGCGATCGCCGCCGCGCTGGACTCCGCGCACCCCGACCGGGCCGGTATGGAGGAGCTCGGCCGGTTGGCTGCCGAAGTGCTGCGCGCACCCGCCGCCCGTCCCGGCCGCGCCCACAAGCGGGCGCGCCCCGCCGGCAGGAGCGGTCGCAAGCGGCGCCGCTGACCGACGACGGCATCGCCCATGGCCGCCGGTGCCGGGAAGACCGGCACCGGCGAGGAGCCTGGACAACAGGCGAGTTCCGGCGCCGTACGTCTTCGGCTGGGTATGCCGCCTGGCGTTCAGGACGAGAGGCGGCGAAGGCGGGTGGGGCGGTGTCGGCGTGCCGTGCGCCGCGAGCTCCGGCGAGGAGATGGTGGGCGCGCGTCGCGGCGTCGGCGGCGAGCAGCTCGAGGGCGGCCGGGGCCACACCGGGCTCAGGCACGGCGGAATCCACCAGCGCGGGGCCACTGCCGGGCCGGTCGGCAAGCGGCGGCGGATCGGGCAGGGGCGGCAGCGCGCCACGGGCGCTGAAGGCAGGGCCGGCTGGATCACCTGGCCGGGCCGGGAGCGCGGCCGGGCCCGCACTTGCGGTCGCCGTGGACGTGGCGGCTTCGGAGGCGGCGCGGGTGGTGTTGCGGCGGCCGAGCTCGTCGATCAACTTCCGCTCGCCGCGGCCCCGCAGGAGCAGCAGCACGAAGGGGTCGCCGTCCAGGAGCCGGGCGACCTGGTAGCAGAGGGTGGCGGCGTGTTTGGGACCGGCAGGGGCTCTGCTCGATCCTTGAGCCGTGTCAGCTCTCGTAGTGGTAGCGGCACTGAGCGATCAGGACGCCATCCTCGGTGGCCTTGTAGATCAGTCGGTGCTCGTCGTTGATGCGGCGCGACCAATAGCCCTGGAATCCGTGCTTGAGCGGTTCCGGTTTGCCGATCCCCTCGTTGCCGCTCCGGGCGATGTCCGCGATGAGCGTATTGATGCGCTTCAGGATCTTCCGGTCCTGAAGCTGCCACCACAGGTAGTCCTCCCATGCGCGGGAGGAGAAGGTGATCTTCATTCGCGGCCCTTATGCGTCGGTCGTCAGCTCGCGTACGGTGCCGCCGCCGCTCTCCAGCTCGTCGATGGACGCGAGCAGACGCCGGGCGTTCGCCGGGCTTCGCAGCAGGTACGCCGTCTCCTTCAGGGACTCGTAGTCCTCAAGGGAGACGATGACGACCGGCTCGTGTCCGGCCCGGGTGATAACGACCTCTTCGCGGTCGTCGGTGACGGAGTTGAGCACCTCGGCGTACCGCGCGCGCGACTCGGAATACGTCATGGTCTTCATGATCGACCCTCCCTTCACGTACAAGAAATTGTACGTCTATCCCTGCGGTGTGGGCAAGCGCCAGGATGACGGCTGCGAGCGGGCGGGACTCCGGCCCGAAAGATCCGGACGGGTGAGGGCCGGCCGGTGACGAGGAGTGCGACGACCGGCCCCGTAGGGCGGCGGTCAGTGCGCGAACGCCGTGCGGAGCCGTTCCGTCGCGTCCATCAGCACCTCGGTGCGTTTGCAGAACGCGAACCGGACATAGGGGGTGCCCGCCTCGGTGTCGTCGTAGAAGACCGCGTTGGGGATCGCGACCACACCCGCGCGCTTCGGGAGGGACCGGCAGAAGCCAATGCCGTCGCTCTCGCCGAGCGGGCGGATGTCGGCGGTGACGAAGTACGTTCCGGCCGGCCGGAAGACCCCGAAGCCCGCGTCGGCCAGTCCCGTACACAGCAGGTCCCGCTTGGCCCGCAGGTCCTCGCGGAAGGCATTGAAGTACGTGTCGGGCAGCCGCAGGGCTTCGGCGACGGCGTACTGGAAAGGGCCGGAGGCGACATAGGTCAGGAACTGCTTCGCCGACCGGACGGCGGTGGCGAGTTCCTGGGTACTGGTCACCCAGCCGACTCCTCGTTCGTACACTCATTCGCGTGTCGCGCAACAAGCCCACCAGGGGCAACCCCAGCACCAGCGTCGCCGGTGAGCCGGCGGCGGTCTACTGCCGCATATCCCAGGCGGACGACGACGACCAGACCGGCGTCGACCGCCAGGAGCGCATCTGCCGCGAGATCGCCGAGCGCCGGGGCCTGGTCATCGACCCCGCCCACGTCTTCGTCGACAACAGCCGCTCGGCTTGGAGCCGCAAGCGGAAGCGGCCCGGCTGGGACCGCCTGCTGGACGAGGCCCGGAACCGTGGCTTCCGACACATCATCGCCTACCACCCCGACCGGCTCATGCGGCAGCCGCGGGACCTGGAGGAGCTGCTCCAAGTCTCCGACGACCACGCGATCACCCTCCACGGCGAGGCGAACCGTCGTGACCTCGCCGACCCTGACGACCGCTTCATCCTCCGCATCGAGGTCGCGCACGCCTGCCGCTCCTCGGACGACACCTCACGGCGGCTGAAGTCCGCGATGCAGGACCGGGCGCGGGAGGGCAAGCCGCAGGGCGGCGTGCGGCGGTTCGGCTACGCCAAGGACGGCATGACGATCGTCGAGGAGGAGGCCGAGATCGTCCGGGAGGTCTTCGACCGCTACCTGAAGGGGGAGGGCCCGGCGCCGATCGCCAAGGACCTGCACGCCCGGGGCATCCGCACGGCTGGCGGCAAGGCGTGGACCGGCGGCACCGTCCGCGCGCTGCTCGACTCCCGGCACGTCGCCGGAATCCGCATGCACCAGGGCGAGGAGATCGGTCCGGGCACCTGGCCCGCGATCATCGACGCGGGTGTGTGGGCGGAGGCTCGGACGCGGCGCGAGTACCGGTCGGCGGCGTACCGGGAGGCGCTCAGCAAGCCCGCGCAGCGCTACTACCTGCTGCGCGGTCTGGTGATGTGCGGGCGGTGCGGGACGCTGATGTCCGGCACGGCGAAGGGCACCGGGCCGGTCTACCAGTGCAACCGCCGGGGCCGGAACGACGACAAGAAGTGCACCCGGTCGATCATGGCCGGGACACTGGAGGACTTCGTCGTGGACGCGGCGGTCGAGCTGCTCGGCAAGCTGCGGGTGGACGGCAGACTCGCCAGCAGCAACCTCTCGGAGAGCGTGGCTGAGGAGCTGGAGGACGACCAGCGGCAGCTCGACGAGCTGAACCAGATGTGGACCGCGAAGGAGATCTCCACGGCGGAGTACCGCAAGATGCGCAAGGAGATCACCGACCGCATCGCCAAGGCCCAACGCAAGGTCGTCGTCCGCCCGATGGTGCTCCTGGACGGCCTCACGGGTGCGGGCGCGCGGGCCGCCTGGGACGCCGAGGACATGACGGACGAGAGGCGCAACGCGGTGCTGCGGTTCCTCTTCTCCGGGATCGTCATCGACGCGCCGAAGAAGTTCGGCCGGTACATGGACTGGGACCGGATCGGCGTCGAACAGAACCCGCTGTAGCGGGGCAGGTCGGTGGAATTCCCCCCGCCGACCGAGGCGATGAAGGGCGCAACATAGCCGACGATCCCCGGTTAGGGAAACCGGGGATTTTCCGGAGCATGGATCCCCCAACCGACCCGTCGGCCGCATCACACGCCGGCGGGTCGGCGCCCGAACACTGCCCCGAGGACGTCCATGCCCCGACACCAGACCGAACCCGCCGCCATCCAGCCCGTCATCGCCCCCGTGTCAGCCCGCGCCGGCCGTCAGAAGGCGGACTCGGCGAGGGACGTGGCTCTCCAGCGCGTATGCGCGGGTTTCACGACGACGATCAGCCCGCAGAGCGCCGCGCGGCTCGCGGACCTGCTCTCCACCTCGACCTACGTCCAGGCAGCCTGACCGGAGCCGGAGGGACGGTCCCGCTTCGCTGACGGTTCGAGGACGGCCGACACAGGGCCGACAGCGGCTCGCAGGGCAGCCCGACCCCCGCCATCAACCGGTCGCGCGCATCGACCTACGGCCTCGGAACCGCCGCTCAGGACGCGTTCGCCGTGAGCTGTGCGGATTCTCGGTCGAACGCTGGATCTTCGCGCGCGGGTGTGGCTGTCTTGGTGCTGCGCCCGGAGCGCCGGCCCGCGAGAACGGAAACCCCGGCGTGGCCCGAGGAACCCTCCGAGGCCGGGCCCCATCGCATCCGCGCCCTCGCGACCCTCGCCGACACGCTCGGTACCGGGGACCGCGCCCCAATCCCACTCCGCGCACGGCCCGAAGAGGCCCGCCGCACCCGCCTTCCCTGAGCAAGGAGCCGCCACCCGATGAGCTACGACGCCCGCGAATGGGTGTGGGAACACAGCAGCAGCAAGGGCACCGCCCGCATGGTCCTCGCCCTGATCGCCGACCGGTGCATCGACCGCCGCTGCATCGCGTACGCGTCCGTGCCCACCCTCATGAAGCGCGCGAACGCATCCCGTACGGCCGTGCGCGACGCCCTCACGAAGCTGATTGCCAGCGGGGAGCTGACACAGCTCGCGGGCCGCAAGGGACCGCGCGGAGAGACGTACTACCACCTCCCGATCGCCGCCTCCTTCCTCGCCGACCAAGCAGACGAGGGGGACCGGAACGCGGCCCCTCAAGGGGATCGGTTCTCGACCCTTCGGGGGCCGGAATCCGACCCTGCCGACGCCTTCACAGGGGAGCCGGATATCGGCCCCGGGGAACGGATTCCGACCCCTGGGGGGACCGGATTCCAGCCCTCCGGGGGCGCGGATTCCGACCCCCAGAACGGTAGTGAACCGAAGGTCAACGGTAAGAGCAGCAGCTCTGCCTCCCTCACCGCCGCCGAGTGGGAGATCGACGACGCCACCCGGGCCTGGCTGCGGCGCGATGGGCACCTCGCCCGACTCGGCGAGCACGGCCTGCGGGCGGCCGACGAAAAGTGGCGCACCTACCGGGCGACGTGGGCATCCCGTCCCGCCGCCGCGTGGGGCGCCGACTGGCGCACGTGGATCGCCCGGGAACGCGCTCCCGCCCCGGAACGGCCGAACCTGCGCGCCCTGCCCGGTGGTGCCGCCCCACTCGCAGGCGGCATGACCCGCGCCGAAGCACACACCGCCGCCCTCCTCGCAGCCCTCGACGAACCGACAGGAACGGAGTAACCCACCCCTTGGAACGCCGCGAAGTCGCCGCTGTCCTCGCCTACACCGGCCGCCTCGACCCCCGCACGATCCGTACCGACCCAGGCGAGGCTCGCGACCAGCTCGCCCAGTGGCACGAACTGCTCCACGACGTGCCCTTCGCCACGGACCACGGCTGGGACATCCGCCAGGCGATACGGACGCACGTCCTCGACTCGCCCTATCCGATCCTGCCCGTGGACGTCGCCCGAGCGTGGCGTACATACCGCCGCGACCGTCTCGACCGGCACACCGACCCCACGCCGAGCGCCGACCCGGACAACCCGGCAGCCTGGCGGGCCGAGCTCCTCGGCAGCCGGCAGGCCGTGGCCACCGGAACGGCCGCGCCCTCGACACACCGGCAGCTCACCAGCGGTGGCCCGCACGCCGACGTGGAGGCCCGCCTGCGTGCCATCGGATCGTGCGTCCCACCGACAATCCGCGCCGCGCTCGCCCCCTATCGGCCGGCCCGCGCCGCACGCGAGGTCGCCGTCGCCGCAGGGCTCCCGGACGCCCTCGGCGTCCGGTGCCCGTGGTGCCACGCCCGCGCGGGCGAACCCTGCCGCAGTCGACGCGTAGGCCCTGACGGCCGGGCCCGAGGCAACGCGCCCCGCGCCACGTCCCACCCGACGCGCCTCGATCTCGCCGCCGCAGAACTCGCCCGACAGGAAGCCGCATGACCTTCCCCCTCGAATCCTCGCCCCTGCTCGCGATCGGCACGCCGTTGCTCGCCGCCGCCCTGCTGGTCGCCGGATGGCGTATCCGGCGAGGCCGGAGCCGTACCAGTGGCATGCGGACCGGCACTCCGGCGATCAAGATCGCGGGCCTGGCGGCAGCCGGCTGCACCGCCTACAGCGCCGACACCAGCTGGCGATTCGCCGCCGACTACCTGGACATGGGCAGCACCGTCGAGCGCGCCTTCATGTTCGCCACCGCCGAACTGGCCTTGTTCGCCACCGCGCTGATGGCACGCCAGAACCTCAACGGTCCCGCACGAGCGCCGGGTGTGCCCGGCGTCCTGGTGTGGGTGATCACCGGAGTGCAGATCATCCCCGCCTACGCCGAGTTCGGGCTCGTCGGCGGCACCGTGCGCGCCTTCATAGGCCCGGTCATGGCGGCGATGCTGTGGCACCTGGCCATGGGCATCGAGCTGCGCCACCGCACACCCCAGGCCGCCTCGCGCGGTCTGACCGCCGTCCTCGTCCGGCAGACGCGCGAACGGCTGCTGGCACGGCTGGGCATCGCGGACCAGGACGCGGACGCCGCCCGGCTCATCCGCGAGCGCGCGCTGAGCGACGCCGTCGCCCTGATCCTCCGCGCCGAAGCGATGACCGACGGGCAGCGTGGCACGCTGCGGGGCCGGCGCCTGTCCCACCGCCTGCACGAGGCACTGGAGCGGGCTGACGTCGACGGAGACCCGCTCCAGGACGAGTTGCTGCTGCGCAAGCTCGCCACGCGCAAGCAGGCCCTCGACCTCGCCTCCCTCACCCTGCCCCCGCGCTGGCACGCCCCAGTCCCGAACGCCGCCGGCGGTTCCGGGCAGAGCCGTCCGCGCGGAGGCTCTCCGAAGCGGGCGAAGGCGACGGGCGGTCTGCCCGCATCCGATTCGGGCGACGAGGATACCCACCGGGCAGCCCGCCCACAATCCGCTCGCCCGGAACCCGGCACCCGTCTTCGCCCGAGTGCGGAGCGCCCGCGGCGGCCCGTCCCCGTACCCGTCAGCCCGGAACCGAAATCGGGCGACGGACCTGGCGCTGACCCGGGCAAAACCACGAAGCCGAAGCAGCCGGGACGAAAGCCCGAATTGCCGTGGGACGTCCTCGTCGCCTACGCCCATCGCGTCCATCAGGAAACCGGGCGCCTTTCACGCGACCGCCTGGAAGACGCCGTGCGTGCCGACGGGCACAGCATCGCCAGCGACCGCGCTGCCGAGGTCACCCGAGCCGTCAAGGCGGAGCTGAAGACCGCTCGCGCCGACCATCCCCACTGAGAGGGCCCACGCCGACGGTCCCCGCCCTCTCGTCACCCCGCACTTCAAGAAAGGCGCTGATGATGCACGAGCACGTCACTCCCACGCCCGTCGGTCAGCAGCAGGAAGGCCCCACCCCAGCCCACAGCGGAGCAAGTTGTCCCGGGAGCAATGCTCCCGGAGTTCCCGCCCCGGGGGTGGCGGGAGCGGCCCGGCGCCAGGTGGCGCCGGACCGGCAGGCTGCGACCGAGGGCGGACCGCGGCCTGGAGGGGAACGGCGGGCCGAGTCGCTTTCGCGGCGGCGTCAGCGTGCCCGTCAGCCGAAGCTCCGCAAGCGCCTGCACCAGCCCAGCTGCCGGATGAACGACGCCGAGTACAAGCGCTTCACCGACGCGGCCGCCCAGTGCCAGATGACCAACGCCGCCTTCCTCGCCTACGCCGTCGACAAGGCCGCCCGCGACCTGACCCGCACCGCCGCCGAGATCGCCACCGAACGGGAAGTCATCGGCGAGCTGTTCGCCGCTCGCCGACACCTGGGCCGGATCCACGGCCTGTTCAACCAGGTCGCCAAAGCCCTCAACTCCGGTGCCGACGCACCCCACCTCGACGCCACTGCCCAGGCCGTCCTGAACGCCGCCCGCCGCATGGAAGACGCCACCGACGCCCTACTCGCCCACCGGGACGGCGGTACCGCCTCGTGATCCCCCGCATCCACAAACGCGGCAGCGAGACGATCGGGCTGATCCGCTACCTGTACGGACCCGGCACCTACGAGGAGCACACCGACCCCCACCTGGTGGCCGCCTTCGACCCGCTCACCCCCGACCCCGGCCGCGACCCGCAGGCCACCTACGGGCAGCTGCAGCGGCTGCTCGACCAGCCCGTCGACGCCCTGCCCGCCGGGCGGCAACCCGAGAAGCACGTGTGGCATCTGTCCGTACGCTCCAGCCCGGAGGACCCCGTCCTGTCCGACGACGACTGGGCAGCCATCGCCCGTCGCATGGTCGCCGCCACCGGCATCGCCCCCGACGGCGACGACGCCGCCTGCCGGTGGGCGGCCGTCCGGCATGCCGACGACCACATCCACATCATCGCCACCCTAGTCCGCGAGGATGGCCGACGGCCCCGCCTGCACAACGAAGCCCGCCGCGCCCAAGCCGAGGCCCGCCTCGTCGAGGCCGACTACGGCCTGCGCCGGGTCAGTCCGGGCGATGGCACCGCCGCCAAGCGGCCCACCAGCGCCGAACGCCATAAAGCCGACCGCCGTGGCAAGCAGCGCACTCCGCGTGAGGAACTGCGCGAGGCGGTCCGCCGCTCGGTGGCCGGCGCGGCGAGCGAAGAGGAGTTCTTCGACCGCCTCGCCGCAGCCGGCCTGCTCATCCGGCGCCGTATCGTGCCGTCGGGCGACACCCTCGGCTACACCGTCGCCCTCCCCGATGACCGCAACGCCAAGGGCGAGCCCGTCTTCTACTCCGGCTCCAAGCTCGCCCTGGACCTCTCCCTGCCCCGCATCCGCGAACGCTGGACCAAGACCTCGGACGACCCCACCCAGGAACCTGCCCAGCCGTCGGTGACCGGGCCCGCGTCCGCACGCCGACGCGCCAGTGCCGCCGCCTGGGAGGCCCTGCTCGTCATCGACCATGGGGACGACGGCGTCATCACCGCGCAGATCGCCGCCACCGGGGAAGTCCTGGACGCCCTCGCGCAGACCTCCGCCGCCCACACCCGCCGCGAACTCCAGGCCGCCGCCACCGCGTTCGAACGAGCCTCCCGCTCCCACGTCCGCGCCTCACGCGGCCACGACCACGCCCTGCGCGAAGCCGCCCGTGACCTCGTCCACGGTGGCCCGGCCCTCGGCCGAGGCGAGGACGGCGCCACCGCCGCGATGGCCATCGACATGCTGATCTTCCTGATCACCGCCGCCGCACACTGGCACGCCAAGAAGCAGCACGCCCAGCAGGCCGAGGCCGCCCACCGAGCCGCCGAACACCTGCGCGCCGCCTACCAGGCCGCCGCCGAGTCCCCCTTGGCCATGCTCAATCAAAGGGGTCGGTGTCTGGCTCCAGCCTGGCAACGCCACCACTCCGCCGCCGTACGCCATGCCCTGCCCGAGCTGGCCGACCGGATCCTCTCCGAACCCGGCTGGCCGGCCCTCGCAGCCACCCTCGCCGAGGTCCAGGCAGCCGGTTACAGTCCCGCCACCTTGCTCGCCCAGGCAGCCGCCCGACGGGAGCTGGGCACGGCGGAACGCGTGAGCGACGTGCTCGTGTGGCGTCTGCGGCGGATGGCCGACCTCCCCGCTGATCCCCACAACTCCCAGGGTCAGATCACCCGGGGCAAGTACGCGGTCACCTCGCCGAAACAGGCAGCGCAAACCGGGACCAGGCTCGCGAATAGTTCGCCGCGGCGACGCTGACCGTAGAACCGAGCCGCGGAACATAGCAGACAATTCCCGGTTAGGTAAACCGGGAATTCTCCGCAACATAGAACACGCCCCCAGCCCACCCCTCCAAGGAGAATCCGTATGCCCAGCCCGAAATCCGCCCCCACGCCATGGCCCTGCTGTTCGACACGAACTTCAACCGCCCCCGGGCACCCGCACCTTCCGCCACCTCGACGGACGCCCTTTCACCGACGAGGAACAGGCCCTCGCCGATGACGCCACCCTCGAAGAGTTCCAGGCCGCCGGCGTCCATGTCCACAACCCCGAGGCTGAAGCTGAGGCCCAGGCAGCCGCGCACGAAATGGCCGAGCTTCTGTTCAAGTACGTCATCCCGCACCGTGAAGCCCTCATCCCCTTCATGACCCACGAGGACATGCTCAAGTACGGCCGACTGGAGACTGTCGTTGCTGCGGGCGCCGGCAGCCTCCGCCGGTACAAGGACTGAGTGCAGAGGCACGGCCCCAGCCGCAAAACCCGACGGCCGGTGGTCGGGAGTGCTCCCCACCACCGGCCGCGCCCCGTCGTCCACCGGACCGCCCCGCACAAGTCAGACCGCGAGAGTCGGTAGTCGGCGGACAGAGTCCTTCCGGCCAGCGATAGCCCCGTTGCGCATCCGACAGATCGAACATGCGAATAGCACGGTTCCCGGGACCGAGCACACTCACACGGCAACCGACTAACGTACGGGCCGAATCGCTCCCACCAAGCTCGCACGACATCACGCCTGAACAGGAACAGCCACATGCCAGTACGCCCCGAGCTGCCAGAGATCTTGAACCGGGCCGATTTCGGTGGTCTCGCCAAGCGGGAGCCGAAGAGCGTCGCGAAGATGGCCAGCCGTGGCCTCCTAGCCGAACCGACCCACCAGCACCAGGGCAAGCCCATCTGGGAGAAGTCGGTGGCCATGGACTGGTTCCGCGCACTGCACGACCACGCGGTCGTCGTTCCGGGTAACGAGCTGGCCTTCGCCGAGCTGCGGGACCACGGCATCTACATGTGCCCCGCGACCAGCAACCACCTGAGCCTGGCCCGGCCACGGCTTCTGGTCATGTACACCCCTGGCGGCGGCGGCCGCGTATTCGAAGTCACGGCCGTCGAGACCGTCAAGCAGGAGCTTCCCGGAACCCGGGCCACGACTCCCGGGACCGTGGAGATCACGCGCACGAGGGAAAGCGAGGATCGGACCACGCACCCGTGGACGATCTTCTTCCTCTCCGAGGTGGGCAGCGTCGAGATGATCACTCCCGTCATCCAGCAGGGACGCTATGTGACCATCCACGATGTCCAGCAGGCCATGCAGTCGGGCAAGCTCCTGGTGCCACCGCTCGACAATGCGTTCCCCGTTCGGCAGTGAATCCCCGGCCGGAGGCAGCAAGAGGGAGTAATCGGGCCCTGGTGACGCCAGCAAAAGCCAGGCGAGAGTAGCCGGGGCACGCCCTTAGAATGGCCGTCGTGACCGACAACACTCAGCAGCAGACAGCGCCCACCACCGAACTGCCGACCCAGTACACGCCGGCCGAGGTAGAGGGGCCGCTGTACGAGCGCTGGGTAGAGCGCGGGTACTTCGAGGCGGACGCGAAGAGCGAGAAGCCGGCGTACACCATCGTCATCCCGCCGCCCAACGTCACCGGCTCGCTCCACCTGGGCCACGCCTTCGAGCACACGCTGATCGACGCCCTCACCCGCCGCAAGCGCATGCAGGGCTTCGAGACGCTGTGGCAGCCCGGCATGGACCACGCCGGCATCGCCACCCAGAACGTCGTCGAGCGCGAGCTCGCCAAGGAGGGCAAGTCCCGCCACGACCTGGGCCGTGAGGCATTCGTCGAGCGTGTCTGGGAGTGGAAGGCCGAGTCCGGCGGCCAGATCGCCGGCCAGATGCGCCGCCTCGGCGAGGGCCTGGCCTGGAGCCGGGACCGCTTCACCATGGACGAGGGCCTGTCCCGGGCCGTCCAGACCGTCTTCAAGAAGATGTTCGACGACGGCCTGATCTACCGCGCCGAGCGCATCATCAACTGGTGCCCGCGCTGTCTGACGGCCATCTCCGACATCGAGGTCGACTACCAGGACGACGACGGCGAGCTCGTCTCCATGAAGTACGGGGAGGGTGACGACACCATCGTCGTCGCCACGACCCGCGCCGAGACGATGCTCGGTGACACGGCCGTCGCCGTCCACCCCGACGACGAGCGCTACGCCCACCTGATCGGCAAGCGGATCAAGCTGCCGCTGACGGACCGTACGATCCCGGTCGTCGCCGACACGCACGTCGACCCCGAGTTCGGCACCGGCGCCGTCAAGGTGACCCCGGCACACGACCCGAACGACTTCGCCATCGGCCAGCGTCACAACCTCGAATCCATCGAGGTCCTCGACGAGCGCGGCATCATCACCACCCACGGCCCCTTCCAGGGCCTGGACCGCTTCGAGGCCCGCTCCGCCATCGTCGCCGCCCTGCGCGCCGAGGGCCGGATCGTCGCCGAGAAGCGCCCGTACGTCCACTCCGTGGGCCACTGCTCGCGCTGCAAGACGACTCTGGAGCCCCGCCTCTCGATGCAGTGGTGGGTCAAGGTCGAGACCCTCGCCAAGGCCGCCGGTGACGCGGTCCGCGACGGTCGGGTCAACATCCACCCGGCCGACATGTCGCAGCGCTACTTCGACTGGGTCGACAACCTCAACGACTGGTGCATCTCGCGCCAGCTGTGGTGGGGCCACCGCATCCCCGTCTGGCACGGCCCGAACGGCGAGCTGGTCTGCGTCGGCCCCGACGACGAGGCGCCCACCGGCGAGGGCTGGACGCAGGACACCGACGTCCTCGACACGTGGTTCTCGTCCGGCCTGTGGCCGTTCTCCACGCTCGGCTGGCCGGAGCAGACGCCGGACCTGGAGAAGTTCTACCCGAACTCCGTCCTGGTCACCGGCTACGACCTGATGTTCTTCTGGGTCGCCCGGATGATGATGTTCGGCCTGTACGCGATGGACGGCCAGCCGCCGTTCCACACGATCGCGTTCCACGGCATGGTCCGCGACGAGTTCGGCAAGAAGATGTCGAAGTCGTTCGGGAACACGGTCAACCCGCTGGACTGGATGGACAAGTACGGCTCCGACGCCCTGCGCTTCACCCTGGCCAAGGGCGCCAACCCGGGCGTCGACGTCCCGATCGGCGAGGACTGGGTCCAGGCGTCCCGGAACTTCGCCAACAAGATCTGGAACGCCACCCGCTTCGCGATGATGAACGGCGCGACGGTCGAGGGCCCGCTGCCGGCCGCCTCCGCGATGTCGGCGACCGACCGCTGGATCCTGTCCCGCCTGAACAAGGTCGTCGCCGAGGCGGACGCCTACTACGACGACTACCAGTTCGCGAAGCTCGCCGACGCGCTCTACCACTTCGCGTGGGACGAGGTCTTCGACTGGTACGTCGAGCTGTCGAAGACGACGTTCTTCGAGGGCGGCGAGCAGGCCAAGGTCTCGGCCCGCGTACTGGGCGAGGTCCTCGACGTCACCCTGCGGCTGCTGCACCCGATCGTCCCGTTCGTCACGGACACCCTGTGGACCACCCTGACGGGCCGCGAGTCGGTCGTCATCGCCGAGTGGCCGAAGGACTCCGGCTTCCGCGACGAGGCCGCGGAGAAGGAGATCGAGCTGGTCCAGCGGGTCGTCACCGAGGTCCGCCGGTTCCGTTCGGACCAGGGTCTCCAGCCGGGCCAGAAGGTCCCGGCCCGCCTGGAGCTGGCCGACACCGCGCTCGCCCCGCACGAGGCGGCCATCCGTCAGGTGCTGCGCCTCCAGCCGGAGGGCGACGGGTTCGCCGCCACCGCCTCCCTGCCGGTCGCCGGTGCCACCGTCGCACTCGACCTCTCGGGCACGATCGACGTCGCCGCCGAGCGCAAGCGCCTCGCCAAGGACCTGGCCGCCGCCGAGAAGGAGAAGGCCCAGGCCGAGGGCAAGCTCGGCAACGAGGCGTTCCTGGCGAAGGCCCCCGACAACGTCGTGGACAAGATCAAGGGCCGGCTGACCAAGGCGGACGAGGACATCGCCCGCATCCAGGCCCAGCTGGACAAGCTGCCGCAGCAGTAGGCGCCCGGAGCATGCCCGAAGGGGGCCCAGACCGTCTGGTCTGGGCCCCCTTCGGGCTCTTCGGCCTTCGGCTCTGGTCCTAGGGAATCCCCAGTGCCTCGTACGGGCTCGACAGAGAGAACTCACGCTGCTGCGCGACGATCTGGGCCTGGTGGAGATCGAACTGCGCCATGTACAGAAGGTCGTCGAGGCGTGACGGCTTCTGCTCCAGCACGTCGAGGGCGATCTCGGCAGCGCTGTCGTTTCTCTCCAGCCGGTCCCGGAAGAAGTCCAGGTTCTCCTCCACGACGAGACGAGTCATGTCGAGCTCCGAGACCTCCGCGTCGGACACTCGGTCGACTCGCGAGTGCACCCGGTACTCGTAGAAGGGGCCGGCGACGCAGTGGATGTTGTTGGCCGCCCCTCGCCTGAACCGACTGGCCAGCAGATTGACGGCGAAGGCCCAGTCTCCCCACTTGAGCACCCTCGGGTCGTACAGGCCGCATTCCAGGGCGTCAGCCCTGCGGCAGACGATCGACGTCGGGACGTGGTGCTTGCGCACCACGAGGTCCTCGCGACAGGGGTACGAGGAGATGGTGAAGCCCTCGAAGGCACCGAACATCCACGACATCGTGTGCACGAACGCGGTGTCGGGGTCAGATTCGAGGATCTCCACCGCCCTGTCCGGGTAGGAGCCGGCCGCCAGGAGGAACGGCTCGGTGGCCAGCCGGTCGTCGGCATCCACCTGCATCACGTACTCCAGCCGCGCGGCTGCCAGTCCGGCGTTCCTGGCAGCGTGGTGCCCCTGGCGCTGTTCGAGGCGGACGACGCGTACGCCGGGCAGCTCGGCGCAGGCGTCGATGTCCTTCCGGGTCGTGTCGTCGTCCGACCCGTCGTCCACGATCACCACCTCGTACGGACGCCGAAGCGGCTGCTCGACGACCGACTCCACCGCCTCGACGAGGTAGTCGCCGGCGTTGTGGCAGGGGATGACGAAGCTGATGCCTCCATGGCCCGTGGTCGTCACGAGGCTTCCCGTCCCTTCATGGTCGCGGTGCCGGCCGAAGCGTGGCATCTCCGCACCGCGGTGACGGTCGCGCGAGTCGCGTCGAAGTAGGTGCGCCCCGAGCGAGTGTCCTGCTCGGCGTGGTCGTCCCAGCTCACGGTCACGTCCCAGCCCTCGTAGATCCGCTCCACCGCGCGGCTGAAGGTCTCCTGCGTGTAGCGGGCCTCGCCCTCGATGTGGATCTGACCGCCCTGGGCATCCGTACGGGAGATTTCGGTGAAGACCTCCAGGTAGTGCACGTTGACCGATCGGGAGCTCTGTACGGCCTGGGTGAGCACGGCTTCGACGTCGCATTGGGACAGGTAGTGGAGCACGTCCTTGGCGACGAGCAGGCCGAAGTCCTCCTCGACCACGTACTGCTCGATGAGGGACTCCACCACCGTGACGCGCTCCGCCAGGTTCTCGTGCGGCGAGAGTCGCCGGAGCAGCGGTTCGGCCGGGGCCTGGTCCACCGCGACAACGGTGAAGCCGGCCTTCGCCAGGGCGATGGTGTAGGCCCCGGCGCCGTATCCGAGGTCGAGAGCGCGACGCGGGATGTCGGCGGGGAGGGACGTCAGCAGGGCGCGGAACCGCGCCGAGACGGGCGCACGCAGCTGCTCTCCGGTGCTTCGACCGTTCCGTAACGCGTCCGCGTAGAAGGCGTGGAGGGACGCCTTCGAGTGCTGTACAGGCAAGGGGCACCACCTGGGGCTGGAGGGATGAGCGAGGGGAGGCATCTAGAAGTCGGCGATCTCGACGGGCCGACCGGGCGTGAGCAGAGAGGTCGCCAGCGCTTCGGTGACCTGCATCGGTAGCAGGTGCGCGGCGAGCGAGCTCCTGTTCTCGGTGCCCCGCAGCCAGTTCTCCATGAGCTGCCGGTTGCTGTCGCTGTGGAACAGCCCGTCGAACGTCCTGACCGACGTGTACTGCTCGTCCGGCAACAGGGAGGCGTTCGCCCTCGTGGTCAGCCGGGCGAAGGCGTCGATCCTGTCCGCGTTCTGTCCGCGGGGCACGTCGTAGCAGTGGACGTGCGCGGAGTAGAGGGTCGACAGCTGCGCTTCGAGGTCGACGCTGGAGGTGCGGCCTTTCTTGTTGTAGACGTCGTCCGGGAGGTCACGCCAGCTGCGGACGGACGGCGTCGTCTGCTCGAAGGACAGCGTCCCGACGGTCAGGGTCCGCTCCGACTCGACGTCGACCAGGCGGAACGTGGCGGTGATGTCCGTCTCGCCGAAGGCGTTCTCCAGGATCGCGGAGTGCGGCCAGCGGGGGTGTCCGTCCTCGAACCGGCTGGCAGCCGGCTTCGGGATCCTGAGGTGCTGATCGGCTGGGAAGGCTCCGAAGGAGCTGACGTCGAGCCGGAAGCGGCGGTCGGGGAACACGAGCTTGTTGAGGGACAGGCACTGCACGGCGAGGTCCACGTAGTGGTAGGCGCCGTGCATCATCATCCCGTAGCCGTACCGGTAGGGGTGATCGTCCCGCGTCTCGTACTCGTGCTGGAGGTTCCACACACCGCCGGCGGCGCGCAGGTGGAACGAGGTGACGGGGGCCTGCCAGTCCCGCACCCGCTCTTCGAGCGAGCGCAGCACCTCCCCGTTGTAGATGCGGTGGTACCGGCTCAGCGTCATCACGGAGTGCTTGGCGCCCGTACACCCGGCCTGAGCGATCAGCTCCCGCATGACCTCGCTGATGCGGGACGGCGCGAACCGGCCATCCGCCATGGGCGCCAGAACCGGCTTCTCCACCAGGGAGTCGATCCCGTTCTCGACGCAGTAGCGCAGGTACGCCTCGTGCGCCCGCACCTCGGTTGCGATGTACACCTTCGTCGGCAGCTCGGGCAGGCGGAGGCGCCGTAATGCCGCTCCGATCAGCTCGGGCTGCGTCTGCTGCGCGGTCGAGCCACGGCCCGACTCCGGGAGGTAGACGACCTCCCGGGGCTTCAAGTCGACCCCGTGGATGCGCTCCTCGATCGTCGGCCGCTCCGACTCCAGGTCGATGACGGAGTACGAGTCGACGTGGCCGGCCTCGATGGCGTCCTTGATGCAGGGCAGGTACTTGTTGGCGACGATCTCGTCGAAGCCGACCACGACGAGGTTGTGCCGGCGCGTGGCGGAGTGTGCGTCGGGAACGGTCGAACGCCCCATGTGCTCCTCGAAACCGCGGAGGTTCGGCTGTCCGGGCGCCACGGCCGATGTCACCCGAGACGTTCGAGAGTCGGTTCTCATGCGCATTCCTCCCACTCGTGCTGTCACTGCTCGGACCTGTTCCGAGGCAGACCGGACGTTGATCGCCGCGACGGAGGTCGCCGCTTGCCCACCACAGGACTGCTGGTCAAGCCGCCTCGGTGTTCCGGACGTACTCGCCCCCTGCTCTCGACGAGCGGAGGTGGCCGGCCCCCTTCACAGCAAGGCGGTCAGCGCCGAGGCGTGACGCGACCGATGTCCTCGGTCCGTGGGCGCCATATTCCTGGACCTTCAGGTCCTATTCGAGGACTCTGATGGGACATCAAGAGGACTTTGACAGGACTCAGTTACTCCCCCGTGGATGATTTTGCGCCGTGGTGGGGACATCGCATGTCACTCTCTGAGTGAGACTTCGTCCCGGAGGAGGACCATGCCCCGTCCCGCAGGCAACACCCGGCTCAAGTCCGCCCGCCTGGCGGCCGGATACAACTCACAACAGGCTCTGGCCGACGCCATCACCAAGACGGCGCCCAAGCTGGGCATCAGGGGGCTCGCTGTCGGCGTGCGTCAGATCCGACGCTGGGAGTCCGCCACACCACCCTGGCCGCAACCAGACGTCCACCGAGTCCTGACCCACCTTCTGGGCCAGAGCATGGAGGACCTGGGATTCACCCCACCTTGGGAAGCTGATCGCCGCCACGTGGGCTCGACGGTGCGCAACACCCCACGTGCCCCTCTGATGGAAGCGCGGCTCGCCAGCGTCCCCGCTCAGGCCGGCCCCGCAACGCAGCCAGTCACAGTGGGCAGGGACTTCGAGGCCGTCACTCGCTCTCACCGGCACCTCTACTGGTCGGTCGCTCCTGCCGCACTGCACCCTGCCGTGTTGGAGCACACCCGTCTGGGATGCGCTCTCCTGCCAGAGACGGCGAACCCCGCTCGCCAGACCGTCGCCGGCGCCCTCGCCGAGTCCTATCTACTGGCCGGGCGCATCGAGTTCTTCGACCTACGCCAGCCCGAGCAAGCCTCGGAAACCCTCTTGCGTGGCCTGCAAGCGGCGGGCGAAGCCGATGACCCTCTCCTGGGATCGGCCATCCTCGCGCACATGGCCTTCATCCCCGGCTGGACCGATGACCGAGAAGGGGCGATCGAGCGGATGATGGCTGCCCGCACCTACGCTCGACGCGGAGACGCCTCCGCGGAGCTCTGGGCGTGGCTGGATGCGGTCGAGGCGGAATGCGAGACCCGCTGCGGCGACCCTCGCGCCGCTCTCCGCCTGATCAGACACGCCGAGGACGTCCTTTCCTCAGGCTCCGATCACCCCACCCCCGAGTGGCTGGACTGGTTCAGCCCCGTGCGCCTGTCCGCGTTCAAAGGGAACACGCAGCTGAAGGCCGGCCACCTGCCGCAGGCCCGCCAGACCCTTCAGGAGGTTCTCGACGACCTGCCACCCGAGTCGGACAAGCAGCGCACGGTCGTCCTCGGCGATCTCGCCGCGGTCGAAGCCGCGGACGGCCACCCAGAGGCGGCGTGCCAATACGCCGTGCAGGCCCTCGACCAGCTCGCCATCACCTGGTACGCCACGGGCATGGAGCGCGTCCGCGAGGTCCGACGCACGCTCGCCCCGTGGCAGAGCGAGCAGTGCGTCCGAGACCTCGACGATCGTCTCTACGACTGGGGAACGACTGTCAGCGCTCTCCAGCGTTGAATTTGGCAATCTTCTCGGGCAGCTCCGCGAGCGAGTCGATGCGCATCGTGGTGATCGAGTCCGCATCCGGGTCACGCTGCTGAATCGTGCCCCAGGGCCCACGCCGAATCAGAGCGGTCAGGAGCCCGGCCTGCACGGCTGGGCGGATGTCGTTGTCGAGCCGGTCGCCGACGTACAGGATCTCGCCCGGCTCGGCAGGCGTCGCATCGATGACGTGCTCGAAGAACTTCACGTCCGGCTTCGACGCGCCCCAGTCGTCACTGGTGGCGATCAGGTCGGACGGAAGGTCCAGCCCGCGGAGCAGGCCGCCCGCACGCACGGTCTGGTTCCCGGCGATGCCCACCCACAGGCCGGCCTCTCGCAGCGCGGCCAGCGTGGGGCGCACGTCGGAGTAGAGGTCGTCCTCGCCGAACCATTCCGGCTTCCCGGCCGCCGCGCGCTTCTCGCGCTCTTCGGTCAAGTCGAACCCCGGACGGAACTCCTGGAAGGTCTCGCGGTAGTCGCGCCCCTGCGCGATGACCGCCCCGAACATGGCCGCGAAGGTATGCCGCGGCACCCCCAGCCAGTCCGCCCAGGTCCCGTACTCCCGGGTCTCGTCGACAAGACACTCACCCACGTCGAACACCACCGCACGAATCATGCTCCGCAGGTTAGACGGTGCAGCGCCTGGAGTAGACAGCCCTGTCGGACTGCGGCTGAATATCAACCACGCCCCTGACCGCAGGCGCCGTGAGCGCCCTCGGATCGTTCAAGAGCAGCGCCCACCCAAGCTGGGCAGAGGCCCGCTCGATCCGCTCGCCGTCGATGTCGTGTCCGCTCCGGCAGGCGAACGCGGGAACCTCACCGTTCCGCTTGTGTGCCGCTTGGTGGGACCGGTACGACGGTCACCATGTACCGATGGTCGCCGCTCAACGATCGACAGCTGGCCCTGCTCACTCGCATCGGAAAGGGAACGGATCCCGTTACTTCAGCCAGCCCGGAACTCGCTCACACCGCCCGTGCCCTCAAGGGCCGGGGCCTCATCACCATGCCCAGGCATGGTGGGAAGTGGCAGGCGGGGATCACCGATGACGGTCGCTTCTACCTGGAACACGGCCACCATCCGGACCGGCCCGAGCCGGCCCCGCGCAAGCAGCGGCTGGTAGCCGCCGAGTCGAAGCCGGAGGCTGCGGCACCTCTCCGTCGGCGGGCAACGCCCCCGCCCGAGGCGAAGGCGGCGCCAGCGCGCCCTGCGAAGCCGCCACGGCAGTCACCAGCGGAGATCGGCGCGGCCTTGATCGCGGAGGTGCAGAAGGCCGGCCGATTCCTTCGGATCCCGGATCCGAGTGCCGAAGAGCGGGCCCGCTATCGCCGGGCGTTCGACGCCGCGCGGCAGTGTGCCCCGGACGGCTTACACCTGAAGTACAGCGGGCGGGCAAAGGGAGACTTCTTCCTCGGCCTGCTCCGGGTGACGGGCGAGGACGACACCGAGTGGAACCGGATCCGCCTGGCACGCAGCCGTGTGATCACAGACGTCGAGGACGTGATCGCGGCGGTCACCGCGGACCACAGCGCCTTCGAGATCTCGGACGAGGTACTGCCACGGGTGCTTTCTCTCCTTCGGCTCCTCGCCGAGCAGGCCCTCGCGAGGCACGGCGATATCGCGGTGTCGAAGAAGCGTAGGCAGGTGCGGCCGCTGCTCACGGTCCATGGCAGGACGTACGAGATCAGCTTCAAGGAACGGCAGAAGCAGGTCCGGTACGTGCCCACGCAGCCGGGCCGGCGGACGTACGACTGGCAGCGGGTCACCCCGGCCCACCGGCTCGAACCGTCCGGCGAGCTGGAGCTGCAGGTGGCCCAGCAATCGGGGTACAGCTACGGCTACCGCTACGACTGGACGAAGGAATGGTCCGACGCCGCCAAGAAGCCGTTGGAGGACCAGATCGATGCCGTCCTTCGAGCACTGAAGGCCCGCGCGGAGGAAGAGGAGCAGGCCCGGCTGGCGCGGGAGGCGGAGCAACAGCGTCAGCGTGAGGAGCGAGAGCGGCAGGAGCAGGAACGCCGCCTGCGAGAGGCCCAGGAAGAAGAGGAGCACCGCCGGCGGAAGGCAGAGAAGAAGGAGCGCACGCGGCGAGAATGGGAAGCGGCGGTCAGCGTCGCGACGATCAAGGCAGTGGACGCCGTACGGGTCGACCGGTTCGGCACCGCTCTGGCCCAGTGGCGAACCGCAGGAGAAATGCGGGCCTTCTGCGCCGCACTCGATGAGGCCGCCTCCGCCTCGGACGACGCCCACGAGGCCGGACGACTGCGCGAGTGGTCTACGTGGGGGAAGGCGGAGGCTGACCGGATCGACCCGACCGTGGCCGGCAGGAGCCTGACCGGCCACAGCCTCCACGCGGAACCCACGGGTGACCAGCTAAGGCCCTTCCTCGACGGCTGGCACCCGCAGCGGCCAGAGAAAGAGAAGCCTCCAAAGCAGGATGAGCCCAAGGCGGAGGCCGAACCGCCCAAGCCGGAGCCGGAGCGGTGGCACGGCTTCACCGACGAACGTCTGGACCAAGGCTGGAGATATGGACCCCAAGGTCGCGCTCAATGGTGGAGGCGATGACGCCGTGCCCGCGGTCGCGTAGGGCCTTCACCGATTTCTCCACGAGCTTCCCGAGCCGGACGACCTCCTCGCGCAGGGCGACCAGCTCGTCGTAGCGCTCGGCCTTGTCCTGACCGCACCACTCCCGGACGGTCCGCAGGACGGCCGCTTCCGCGTCCAGCTTGCGGTCGTCCCGGCGGCTGTAGGAGTACCAGGAAGACTGCATGCGCTCCTGATCGATGGCCTGCTGCCTGCGGTCCACCTCCGGCAGGATGTCCTCGGCAAGGCGGTCGGCCACGAGGCGCGCGATGCGCTCGGTGACCGGCCACCCGGCCAGACACATGCCGTGGCGGTTCTCGTAGACCATCGGGCCGCCTCGCAGGTCCGCGGGATCCATGCCGACAAGGGGAGCGCTGCCGTCGAGACTGCCCATCTCCAGGATCCCTGCGTCCGCGACACTGCGCCGCAGTCGCAGCTTGCTCTTCGGGCGGACGAACCCGAGGATCAACCGTGCGGCCTCGAAGTCGGCGCCTCCCCGCACGTGCCGCGACGCCTTGGCCAGAGCGAGCTCGCTCGCGTCATCCGCACGAAACGCCGCGACGTCCTCCCAGCGCCCCACGAGGGAAGTCGCGTCGACCCACTCCTGCAGTCCGGCGTCGTCACCGTCGAGGAACCGCACGTGGAGCCAATCAGCCCGGCCACGACCACCTACCCGTACGACCTCGACCCGACGAACCGGGCCGCCCAACTCCTTCGGCCTCGCCCGGTAGGCCCAATGCTCACCCATCTCCATGGGTCCATTGAGCCAGGTCTGCTGATCCCCTCGCCCGGCGATCGCCGAAACCACCGGGAGGAAGTGAGCGGCACCGGAGGTTCTCGCGGAGTCGATCTGGTCTCATTCGCCCCCGTCCAGACAGGGCCCCGAAGCTCCGTCGCAGGTCAAGACGCCCAAGACCCCTGCTGGACCCCGTACGAACATTTGGAAAGCGTGATGCTGTCGGGAAGAGCGCCGTTCTTCGTTCGGGATACCGCCTTCCGTGAAGACGCCTCCAAGATCCTCACCGCACATGGGCCGGCCCCAACGAACGACCGCTGGCCCTCCTCGTCCACAGCTGACCTGCATCGGTCTGCGCTCAGATGAGTTTGTAGTCACCTTGCCGCCGGTACCCTGGCTGCACACTTCGAAGCAACGTGATCGCGCCGTGGCGCGGAGGAGAAAAACTGCAACATGTACTACAGCCGGAGATCTTGAGGGTCAGTGATCGGTGGGATCGGCTGATGGTTGGCCCAGGCTCGTAGGTGGTGTGGGAGAGGGTCGCCGCGGCGGCGGTAGTGGCTGACGAGGGCGCGGGTCTGGTGGAGTCGGCGCCAGAAGTCGCAGACCAGGACGGTCTCGACGGGATGGTGGGGGTTGAGGTGGGTGGCGGCGAGGCAGTGCCGGATGGCGTGGGCCGAGGGCCGCAGGAGCGGTCCGGGGATCAGCCGGTGGCCTCGCTCTCGGCCGTGACAGGGACTTTTCCCGGGGTGCCATCGTGGTCCGGATCGGCTTCGGCTTCGGGGAAGGCGGCGCGCTGGGCGGCGAGGAAGGCGGTGGCGAGCATGCAGGAGGTGACGTGCCGGTGCCAGGGCGTCCACTTGCGGACCTGGTACCGCGCGAGGCCGACGAGCTGTTTGTTGATCTCGTTGTCCTCCTCGATCTGCCAGCGGCCGCCGGCCCGGGCGATGATGTCGCTGATGGTGGTGTCGGCGGGCGCGTGGATCAGGAAGTAGGCGACCTCGCGGTGGAGTTCGCCGTCCTTGCCCCGCCGGTTGGGGTGGAGAGATCTGCGCAGGAGAAGCCAGCGGGAGAAGCCCTCGGCCGGTTCCTCCTCCTTGACCTCGACGGCGAACGCGGTCCAGTCGTAGAGCCGTTCGCCCTTGGCGCCGAAGCCGCAGGGGCGGCGTTCCCACTGGTCGCGGACGCGGGCGTAGTGAAGGAGGTCGTCGGCGCGTTTCACGGCCGGGTGGCGGAGCTTGCCCGGCGGGCCGTCCAGGGGGAGATCGGCCGGGACGCCGAACACGTAGGGCAGGGCCCTGTCGTGGCAGAAGACCCGTAATTGCGGGTCGCGTCCGTAGCCGGCATCGGCCAGCACCCAGGAGAAGGCGACCTCGGCGGCCAGGGCGTCCTTGAGCATGGCGATGGCCAGTTCGGGCTTGGTGGCGAAGGACACCTCGTCGGGGATGCCGGCCGTCCGGCAGCGCTCCCGGTCGGACGTCCATTCCTCGGGCAGGTAGAGGCGGCGGTCGATGAAGGCGTGCCCGGTCGGGGTGGCATAGGTGAGCATGACCATGGTCTGGCAGTTGCGCACATCCCCCGTCAGGCCGCAGTGCTGGAAGGAGACCCCGACCGATCTGGTGCCCTTCTTCTGGGCCTGGGTGTCGTCGATGACCAGCGACGCCTCCGCCTCGCCCAGGTGTTCCACCACGTAATCGCGGACCGCGTCACGCAGCAGGTCCGCGTCCCACACCGACCCGTTCAGCAGCCACTGCATCCGGTCTGCGGTCGCGTGCCCGGCCCGCTCCGCGAGCGTCCAGCCGTTCTTCCTCGGCAGCTCAGCCAGAAGCCCCTCGATGAACTGCGCGAACACCACCCTCGGCTCAGGCCGATTGAAGAGATGCCCCAACGAGCCCGTCAGCTCCGCCAGTTCGTCACGCCACTCGGCTATCAGCTCAGCCGTCACACCCTGCATCATGTCCGGTCAACGACGACACCCAGGCAACGTCACAAGATCTCCGGCTGCAGTACTAGCCTCGATCTTTCGTGACGGTCCGTCGGCTTCTTCGGCGGGCCGTTTCGGTTGTTCGGGTCGGTGGCGGGCGCGCTGATGGCCCGGCTGTCGCGTCGGGTGGGCGTCGGGTTCCACGGCTCCGGTCGGGGTGATACTGCTCGCAGGGACGGGAACGTGCTGGTCAGCCGGGATTTGGGAGAGCTTCGAGCCGCGCCAGCGCGTCGGTGATCACGTCGGTCCAGGGCCAGTGGCGTGCGAATCTCAGGTGCCGGCGGCGGGCGGTCGTGACGATCTGGGCGGCGGCGGAGAGAAGGCGGAACCGGAGACGGCGGGGCTCCCACCTGCGGATTTCGCCGGTCAGAGCGAGCATCGGCATCCAGGCCAGCAGGTCCATGGCGAGCTGGACGATCTCCAGCCAGATCTGGTTCTGCGCGGTGTCGTGCAGGGGCAGGTTGCGCAGGCCGGTGGCCCGCGCGGCCCGGATGCGGTCCTCGGCCCGTGCCCGCTGGCGGTGCCGCAGCTCCAGTGCCGCGATCGGCATGTCGGTGGTGTTGGTGGCGAAGCAGGTCAGCCGCAGTCCGTCGGCGTCGGTGATCCGCAACTGGGCGCCGGGATGGGGCCGTTCCTTCCGCACGATCAGCCGCATTCCCTTCGGGCAGCCCTTGAGGCAGCCGCCGGTGATCTCGGCGACCCACGCCCCGTCCCGGATCTCGCCGCCGGGCTCGATCGCTGCCGTCCAGGCCGGGGCGGGAACCTTGAGGACGGCCTGGTGAATCTGCTCAGTGATGGTCATGCCGACCGAGTACGACAGCCACCTGCCCCGCTGGGCGAGCCAGGCGACGAACTCATGAGTGCCGCCGCCGGAGTCGGTACGGATCAGCGTCCGGCGTCCGCGCCGGTGCTTCTTCGGTAGTTGCGCCAAGGCGAGCCCAGCCGTGGTGATGTGGTCGGCGGCGGTGTTGCTGCCTGCGTTGCCCGGTCTGAGCAGGCCGGCGACCGGCTCATCGCTCCCGCCGCTTCCGTGATCCACGAAGCCCATCAGGGGGTGGTGTCCGAAGGTCTTCTTCCAGGTCGCGGTGGCGTCCTGCTTCTCGGAGTGGGCCAGCACGAGCACCCCGTCCAGGTCCACGGTCACCTGCCCCGCGGCATCCGGCGCCGCAGTGCCGGCCAGTTTCCAGACGCGCTCACGCGCTTCGGCCCGAGCGGCCCTTATGGCGGACAGGGCCTTCGGCCCAGCTGCGGCGAGGGCGTCGACGAGCCGGGAGACCGTCGGGTCGGAGGCCACCGGCCCGAACACGCCGGGCTCGGCCCGCAGCGTCCCGACATCCGCGAGGCAGTCCCCGCCCATCGCGACCGCGAGGGCCACGTCCAGCAGGATCTTCCCCGGATCGTGCACCGCCCGCGGCCGCCGCCACGGCGCAAGCGCCGCCGATATCGCCTGGTCCAGCCCGGCCTTGCGGACCGTCTCGACCAGCAGCACGGCCCCGGCCTGGGACACCACCCCACGGCCACCGCCCTCGACGCGGACGCGTGGATAGGACCCGATACGCTTCTTCACCTGGGAAGTGCCTCCGACGGTGGCAGGAACAAGGACCTCGACAATCCTCATTCTTGCTGGTCAGAGGCGCTTCTCGCTTACCTGACCACCCGTCGGACAGCCCGCTTCATGAAAGCGCGAGGCTAGAGTCGTCGCGGCTTGTGGCAGGCGGTTTCCGCGTGGACGAGGGTTGTGGTCAGGGCAGTCCAAGCGGCGCGGTCCAGGTGCACGGTCAGGTTGATTGCAAAGTTGTCTGAAGAGCCAAGTCAGGAAGCCAACACTTGGAGGCGGGTGGTGGCCTCGGTGAGGACGTCGTCCTTCTTGCAGAAGGTGAAGCGGACTTGGATGCGGCCGGCGTCGGGGTCGTCGTAGAAGACGGAGTTTGGGATGGCGACGATGCCGCAGCGTTCCGGGAGGGCGCGGCAGAAGGCGTAGGCGTCCTTCTCGCCGAAGGAGGGGGGGATGTCGGTGGTGATGAAGTACGTGCCCTGGGGCTGGTAGACCTCGAACCCGGCCGCCCGCAGGCCGTCGCCGAGCAGGTCGCGCTTGCGTTGCAGGTCGGTGCGGAAGCCGTCGAAGTACGTGTTCGGCAGGCGGAGTGCTTCGGCGATCGCGTACTGGAAGGGGCCCGCGCTTACGTACGTCAGGTACTGCTTGGCGGTGCGGACAGCGGCGATGAGCGGGGCGTCCGCCATGGCCCAGCCAACCTTCCATCCGGTGAAGGAGAAGGTCTTGCCGGCGGAGGAGATGGAGACTGTGCGCTCGCGCATGCCGGGCAGGGCCGCGATGGGGTGGTGCGTGCCCTCGAAGACCAGGTGCTCGTATACCTCGTCCGTGACGACGAGCAGGTCGTGCTCGACGGCGAGCGCGGCGATGGCGCTCTGCTCGTCGGTGGTGAGGACCATGCCGGTCGGGTTGTGGGGGGTGTTGAGGAGCAGGAGGCGGGTCTGCGGGGTGATTTTGGTGCGCAGTTCGTCCAGGTCCGGGCGGAAGGACGGGGCGCGCAGGGTGAGCGGTACGCGCTTCGCGCCGGCCATGGCGATGCAGGCCGCGTAGGAGTCGTAGAAGGGCTCGAAGGCAATCACCTCGTCACCGGGCTCCAGCAGCGCGAGCATGGTCGCCGCGATCGCCTCCGTCGCCCCCGCGGTGACCAGGACTTCCGTGTCGGGGTCGAGGCTCAGGCCGTAGAAGCGGTGCTGGTGGTCGGCAATCGCCTGGCGGAGCTCCGGGATGCCCGGGCCCGGCGGGTACTGGTTGCCGCGGCCGTCGCGCAGCGCTCGTACGGCGGCCTCACGTACTGATTCCGGGCCGTCCGTGTCCGGGAAGCCCTGACCCAGGTTGATCGCGCCCGTCGCTGTCGCCAGGGCCGACATCTCCGCGAAGATCGTCGTCCCGAGCCCGTCCAGCCTGCGGTTTAGCAGTGGCCTGGTGTTCATCGCTCCACCGTTCTCACTCGGGTACCCATTGAGTCTGCAGGCCCCATCCTGACTCATCGAGGCCCTCCATCCCCAGTGGTGCCGGCAGACTGAGGCCCTGCTCCTACGGCTCTCGGAGCACACCGGCCTTCGCCGTGATGTCGCGCAGGAGAGCGTCCCGCAGTGCGTGCAACGTCGCGATCTTGGAGACGAGGAGTCGTGCCGTAGAATGCAGAGGCTCGACGACCCGGTGGAAGCCGGCGCGCGTGAAGTGATCCGGCCAGGTGAGGGCCAGGGATTTCAGGCGGAGGGCGGAGATCTCGCGGCGGTTCTGGCCCTGCGCGAGTTCCGCGATCGCCTTGCTCCGGCTTCTGAGCTCGTGGAGAAGCCACCACGCGTCCTCGTCGTCCAGGGGCCGCACGGCGACGACGCTTCTGAGGGGGGTCGCCGCCCGGCTGGACACGGCGATGTGCGCGCCGTCGGAGCGGGTGCTGAGCATGAAGGTGCCTGGAGGGTGTACCGCGCCGTCGCGCGCCGGCCCGGTCAGGCGGAACCGGTGGACGTGGGGCACGGGAAGGTCGTAGAGGTCCCTGGGTGCGATCACGTCGACGGTCGGATCCGCAGGTGCCGGTGGGAGTGAGCTTTCGGAACCGGTACCCGACTTCAGACGGGCGACCTTTGCCAGCGGTCGTGAGCCCCAGGGCGGACCTGAAGCCGCCACCGTGTTGTGGAGTGCGTCGGCCAGTTCCATTGTCTTGCGCGCGGTCAGCTGGTAGACGGCGGCCGTCTCCTCGATGAGGGTGAAGGCCCGGTGGTAGTGAGTGATGACGTCGGGCGGCGGCAGTGGGAACAGCATGCGACGGAGGGTGTCGAGGCTTACGGTCGGCTCGACGTGGGCCGTCACGTCCTCATCGATCCGGGCCTTCGCGGTGGGCGTCTGCAACCAGATGTGCAGCCACCGCACAAGGCGCGGCTCCGCGCGGATGATGCCGATCGACCGGGCTGCGGGCCACCCCGCGTGCTCGGAGGTGACCAGCGCGGAATCCCCCGCGCGTCTGACGAGTACGACCGCCAGGTCACCCTCCCTGAGGCTGGCTCGGGTACGTGGAGGTACACCCGAAACCCACTCGTTGGTCCGGGGAGAGAGGATCCTGCCGTCCCGGACGAAGGTCGAGCTGACCACTCCTGGGGTGCTCTCTGCGGTCTTGTCGTCGAGGAAGCCACAGGCTGTGTGGATGTTGTGGCCGAGTCGTTCGAGCCCGCGGAGAGAGACCGTCGGCCATGCCGACGTACCCGTGTCGGCCTGAGGCGTACCGGCTCCCATCAGATCTCCTCCAAGGCGTCCAGCAGTCGCAGTTCCAGGTCGTGCATGTGGGCCAGGTGATCGGTCAGCTCGAACTTGAGCCGCTCGATGTGGCTCCGCGTGTCCCGCTCCGGGCTCGGCGGTTCCACGGCGTACGAAGTCGGCATGAGGCTGTACTCGTGGCTCGTGATCTCCTTGGTGGAGCAGCTTTGGGACCAGCCGGGGACGTCGCTGTACGGCAACGCTGCGGCACCGCTCTCGGAGAGGCCCCGCCAGGCTGCGAGAGTGCTCAGGATTCGGGCCGTGTTCTCCTCGCCCAGCCGCCGTGACCTTGAGTCCGGGACCCGTTCGTAGGCGCGCCGCGCGTTGATGAACAGCACCTGGCCGCGACGGTCCGAGGAACCCCAGCCGGGTCGTGCGCGCTTGTCCTTGTTGAGCACCCACAGACAGGCTGTGGCCTTGGAGGGGCCGAACACGCGAGGCGGTAGCGCGATCACGCACTCGACGAGGTCGGCATGCAGTAGACGTTCGCGGAGTCTTCGGGGTGCGGATTGTCGGCTGGTGGCCATGCTGTCGGCCATCAGGAAGACGGCTCGTCCCGCCGGCGCCAGTGCATGCGCGATGTGCTGGATCCAGGCGGCGTTGGCGGAGCCCCGGGGCGGGGGTTCCTCCGGCCACCGCGGATCGGCGGCGGAGCGCAGTGGTCGGCCGTAGCCCGGTTCGGCGTCGCCCTCGGGCGCCCAGGCGGATTGGTTGAAGGGGAGGTTGGCCAGAACGATGTCGTGGCGCTCGGGTTCGGGCTGCGCGAGGCTGTTTCCGGGCGGGAAGATGCGGCCCCTGATGCCCCGAACCGCGAGGTTCATATGGGCCACCTGAGAAGAAGGGGCGTGCTGTTCCTTACCCTGCAGGAACATGGTCGGGTTGAGTCCGACACGCTCGTGGACGTAGCGATGGCTCTCGACCAGCAGACCACCTGAGCCGCAGACCGGGTCCAGCACGCTGTTCCCGTCCTGCGGGACCGCCGCGCCGACCATGAGGCGCGCCAGGTCGCCGGGTGTGAAGTAGTTGCTGCCGTCGGCCTGGGCCGCTGAGAGGTCTCGCAGACACTTGTCGAGCAGAGGGGAAACCTGTTCGGTGGAGCCGATGGCATGGATGAGAGCAGGCAGATGCCTGGTGGAGCTGGCTGGGAGTTCGGGCACAAGACGCATCGCTCCCGCGTCCGGGTCCTCGATGGAAGGGAGCCAGTGGGCCAGGCACTCGATCACGGCCCTGCGGACTTCCGAAGGATTTTCCGTAGCGCGATTGACCAACCACGCCCATGTCGGAACCCCGGGCCTGGCGGCGTCCCGCGGAATCCGGCTCAGGTACAGCAGGCCGAGGACGAGCCGGGCCGCCTCGGCCGAGTGCATGAACCGGGAGAGCTGCGTGAGCTGTTGGGACATCTGCTCAAGCGTCTGATCGGACGGGGAGGGGTGTCCGGTCCGCGCTGCGCGCCCTCGGGCCGTCGTGTCGCTCATGCGCCCACCACACCCAGGGCGGTCAGGACGACGATGAGGAGCGGCAGAGCGACGGCGAAGGTCTTGGCGCCCGACTTGACGACCTCGGTTCCCCGCCCCCCCTCCATGACGGCTACGAGGCTGCCCGCAAGGGCGGCTACGAGGGCTCCGAGGAGCGCGATCATCACGTACATCAATTTCAGCTGCACGTTCGGTTCCTTCCCGAGGTCGAGGGGTCTGCCAGCCGCGTGATCCCTGGCTGCAGGAAGGACAGTAGGAGAGGCAGGCCGTACGCCGCAGCGAGCACGTCGTTTGGGATTTTCCTAGGCGCACGGCCAAGATTCAAGCCCCTATGATGAAGTGCACGCAATTTGGGTTTCTTGATGACGCGGAAGCTGGGGCTTGGACGTCCAACGCGACCCGTATCCGTAATAGGTAGGTCAACAAGCCTTGACCCAGCCGACCTTCCAGCCGGTGAAGGAGAAGGTCTTGCCGGCCGAGGAGATGGTGACGGTGCGCTCGCGCATGCCGGGCAGGGTGGCGAGGGGGATGTGCTCGGCACCGTCGAAGACGAGGTGTTCGTAGACCTCGTCCGTGACGACCAGGAGGTCCCGTTCGACCGCGAGCTCGGCCACGGCGGTCAACTCGGCCCGGGTGAGGACCGTCCCGGTCGGGTTGTGCGGGGTGTTGAGCAGGATCAGTCGGGTCCGGTCGGTGACGGCGGCCCGCAGTTCGTCGAGGTCGAGGACGTAGGAGTCCCCGTGGGGGCGGAGGGTGACGGGGACGCGGGTGCCTCCGGCCATCGCGATGCAGGCGGCGTACGAGTCGTAGTACGGCTCCAGGGCGACGACCTCGTCGCCGGGCTCGACGAGGGCGAGCAGGGCGGCGGCGATGGCCTCGGTCGCGCCGGCGGTGACCAGGACCTCCGTGTCGGGGTCGTACCCCAGGTCGTAGAAGCGGCGCTGGTGGTCGGCGACCGCCCGGCGCAGTTCCGGGACGCCGGGGCCCGGCGGGTACTGGTTCCCGCGACCGTCGCGCAGGGCGCGGACCGCTGCTTCCCGGATCTGCTCGGGGCCGTCGGTGTCGGGGAAACCCTGGCCGAGGTTGATCGCCCCGGTCCTGGCGGCGAGCGCGGACATCTCCGCGAAGATCGTCGTTCCGAACTCGGCGAGGCGGCGATTGAGCAGCGGTCGTGTCATGTCCGCCATCCTGGGGCCAAGTCCGTCCGGGGCCAAGCTCTGGAGTTGCTCAAGTCTGCTTTGGTCGCGTGGGGGGCGGGGCAACCCATCCATACAGAAGAACGGGGGGTACCACCCATGAAAAACATCGGACTGGTCATCGCGGTGCTGGCCTTCGCGGGCCTGCTCTTCCACGTCCTGCGCCGGCACGGCCGCAAGCGGCCCGCCCTGCGGCCCGTCAGCCGCTCCGCCGTGCGGTCGGCCACGCGGGCCGCCGGCACGTCCGCCGCGCGGTCGGCAGGTCGGCCCGCCGCGCGGTCCACCCGTCGGTCCGTCAGTCGGGCCGGGGGGCGGGCGAGCAGCGGCGCCTGGATCGACGGCGGGAGCAGTTGCGGCGGAAGCAGCTCCTGCGGGTCGAGCAGCAGTTCCTGTGGTTCCAGCAGCAGTTCCTGTGGTTCCAGCTGTGGTGGTGGTTGCTGAGTCCTCGGCGTCCCGTGGTGGGCGGGACCAGTCGTTGGTGCGGACATGTCGATCGATTTCGATTGAACAAGTGAACTGTGGGGTCCCCGAAGGGGTTGGAAACCACGGCAAGTTGGGTAAAAACGCTGCGAGTCGCCCGGGGTCCGTGGTTCTCTCGCTCCTGACAGAGACAGCCCTCGGACCGTGTGTGGACCCGAGCCGGCGATCCCCCACTCCCGCAGAACCTTCTCCGGGGCGCCCCCGGCCCACCCGTCAAACCGTGTTTGCGGAGCCGACCCATGCTCACCACCCTGAAGACCTCCTACACCGATACGCGTGCGGCCGACCTGGCCTGGGCCCTCGGGCGCGATCCGCTGCCCGCGCTTGCCGTTCTCGACCTCGAACTCACCGGTGCCAAGCTGCAGTTGCGGCTTCTCGGCGCTTCCCATCAGGTCCTTCTGGAGGAAGGGGGGCGACACTGCTCGGAGACCGTGGCCTGCATGCCCGGAAGCAGCACCCCGCTCCCGCTCGGCGTGTCCAAGCGCGTCGGCGAATGGGAGTACGAATTCGCCGCGCACGTCGAGACCCTGTCGCAGGGTTCCTTCGCGGGGCGCGCACAGGAACTGCTCGCGCTCGTCGCCGACCATCCGCACGGGCTGGCCGGGACCTTCCCGGGCTCCCCGCACGCCTTCACGGCGATGCTGGCCCAGCGTCACGAGGGCCAGGTGCGCTGGCGCACCTGGCACGCCTACCCGCAGGAAGGGCAGTTGGTGGTGACCAGGACCCGGATCGGCGTGCGCATGCCCGCCACGCTCTGATGCGCCCTCTTGCACGCCCATGTGCACTCGTGTGGGTGACAAGGAGCGCACGGGTCGTGACGTAGCGTTACGGACATGATCGAGCCGACCGTGACCGTGCCGCCCGAGCGGGTCCGGCGGCCACCCGTGCGGCGGGCCGAGCGGTCGCGCGAGACGGTTCGCTTCTCGGTCCTCGCGGTCGTCTTCGTCTGTGCCGCCTGCGGCCTGGTCTACGAGCTCGAACTGGTCGCGCTCGCCTCGTACTTGATCGGCGATTCCGTCACCCAGGCATCCGTCGTGCTCTCCGTGATGGTGTTCGCGATGGGAGTGGGGTCGCTCCTGGCCAAGCGGCTGCGGTGCCGTGCCGCCGTCGGCTTCGGCCTGGTCGAGGCCGGGCTCGCGCTGGTCGGCGGCTGCTCGGCGATGGTGTTGTACGCGGCCTTCGCCTGGTTCGGCGAATCACGCTACGTGCTGGTGGCGTTCTCGCTCGCGATCGGGGTGCTCATCGGTGCGGAGATCCCCCTCCTGATGTCGCTCATACAGCGACCCGCCGGCCGGATCGACCCGTCCCGGCGTTCCGCCCGGTCCGGCGAGTCCGCCCGGTCCGCCCGGTTCCGTCTGTCGGGGCCCCGCGGCAGGGCGCGGCGCTTCCGCGGGGCAGGCCGGGGCCGGTCCGGACGCCCCCGCAGCAAGGCCTCGCCGGGGGAGCAGGACGACGCCGCCGGGACGGTCGCCGACCTCTTCGCCGCCGACTACGTCGGTGCCCTGGTCGGCGGTCTCGCCTTCCCCTTCCTGCTGCTGCCCTGGCTCGGCCAGCTCACCGGCGCGCTGGTCACCGGCGCGGTCAACGCGATCGCGGGCGGTGGCCTCGTCCTCTGGGTGTTCCGCCGCGACCTCACCCGCCGCTCCCGGTCGCTGCTCGTCGCGGTGAACGTGGCCGTGCTCGCCGTCCTCGGCACGGCCACCGTCCTCGTCGACCACTTCGAACAGGCCGCGCGCCGGGCCGTGTACGGGGAGCGGGTGCGCGTCGCCTTCCACACCGACTTCCAGGAAGTCGTGGTGACCGGGGGCGGCCAGGAGCTGCCCGACCTGTTCCTCGACGGGCGTCTGAGGGTCTCCGGCAGGGACGAGTACCGCTACCACGAGGCGCTCGTCCACCCCGCGATGAACGGCGCGCACGCACGCGTGCTGATCGTGGGCGGTGGCGACGGCATGGCCGCGCGTGAGGTCCTGCGCTACCCCGGAGTGCGCTCCGTCACCGTCGTCGAACTCGACCCGGGGGTCGTCCGCCTCGCCCGCACCGACCCGGCGCTCGCCGCGCTCAACGCACGGGCCTTTCGCGACCCGCGCGTCCGAGTGGTCCACGCGGACGCCTTCCACTGGTTGAGGGGCGCCGTCACACCTCTGCAGGAACGGTACGACGTGGTGGTCTCCGATCTGCCCGACCCGGGCATCACCCCCAGCGCCAAGCTCTACTCGGAGGAGTTCTACGGACTGGTGGCACGGGTCCTGGCCGACTCGGGACGGTTCGTCGTGCACGCCGGATCGGCCATCGACCGGCCGCGCACCTACTGGACCGTCGACGCCACCCTGCGCGCCGTCGGCTTCGCGACCCGCCCGTACAGCGCGAGCGGGCGCACCCCCGGCTTCGCCGCCGGACCCGATCGCGCCGACCGCGTCAGCGGCACCGGGCGCGGCCCGGGCGACTGGGGCTTCCTCCTCGCCGTGCGGGGCGACCGCCCGCCCGCCCTCGGCCTCGCCCCCGATGTGCCCCGGCTGCGTTCCCTCGACCCCGGCAGCCTGGAGGCTGCGGCACGCCGGGCCGAACGGACCCGTGGTGCCGCACCGCCCCCGTCGACCCTCGTGCACCCCCGGTACGGCGCCTGACCGGCGGGACACCCCCTGAGGACAAACAGGCGACTCCGTGCCCTCGCCTGAGTAGGCTCGGTTCCCATGGAGCATGAGGTGTTCGTTCCGGTCCCGTCCGAAGCCCTGCGCGTGACGCTCGCGGACCCGGCCCGCGTGGTGCGCTGCGTGCCCGGTCTCCAGCAGGACGCCGACATGGAGGCGGTCCCGCTCACGGGCCGGCTCAAGGTGCGGGTGGGCGGCAACACCATCACCTATCGGGGTGCCCTGCGGGTCGTCGAGCGGGACGGTGCCATCACCTACGAGGGCCAGGGCACCGAGGCCCGCGGCAAGGGGTCGGCCGAGCTGTCCCTCACCGTCGTCCTCACTCCGGTGGACGAGGGCACCAGCCTCAGCTTCACCGGTGCGCTCACGGCGGACGGCCGGCTTGCCGAGGCGACCGGGGAAGCGCGCTCCGCAGCGGCTGCCAAGCTGCTCGGCAAGTTCGTGGAGGCCTTGGCCGCACTGGCCGGAGAGCCGGTGGAACCGGACGCCGTCCGGGCCGGTGCGAGCGACGACGTCGACGACAAGGTCGACGACGGGGCAGAGGAGCCGACCGAGGAGGGCTCCGGGGCCGATGCCCCGGTACCGCCGCCCATCCTCGAACCGGTCCTCGACGAGGCTTCGATCGAGTTCCCCGCCCCCCAGCCCGCGGCCGAAGCCGCCCATGCCCGCCGGACCATGATCGGACGGAGCGCCGAGGAGGTCGACCACGCACCGCCGCGCGGCCGGTACGCCCCCGTGCCCGCCCCCGAGGCGATGAGCGCCGGCGCCACGCTGCGTTGGATCGCGCCGGCCGCAGCCCTCGCGCTCGCTTCCGCCGTCGTCGTCGGCCGAGCGCTGCGCCGCCGTCGCTGAACCGGTGGACCAGGGGCCGCCCCGGGGCCCGGGAAACTCCGCACTGACGGCCGTCGTACGACCCGGGCGCCTCCGCCGTCCAGGACGGCGTCGGGGCCTCCGCGCCCTCGTCGGCACGGTCGTCCCCGTTCCCGGTGCCGCACGATTAGGGTCGTGGGGGTGAGCATGCAGACGCGACTGACGGCGGGCGACGCCGAGTTGACCATCAACCCCGAGCACGGCTGCCGGATCGAGAGCCTGCGCATCGGCGGAACCGAAGTGCTGCGCCAGGGCGAACGGTACGGGGCCTTCCCCATGGCGCCCTGGTGCGGGCGGACCGAGAACGGCCGCTTCCGCAACGGCGCCACCACACACCGGCTTCCGATCAACGCGGCCCCGCACGCGATCCACGGCACCGTCCGCGAGCTCGCCTGGAAGACCGCCCGGAGCTCTGCGACCGAGGCCGTGTTCACCTGTGAGCTCGGGGACCCGTGGCCGTACCGGGGCATGGTCACCCAGGTCTTCGAGCTGGCCGAGGACTCCCTCACCCTCCGTTTCGGCGTCGAGACCCAGGGGGACTCCTTCCCGGCGCAGGCCGGTTGGCACCCCTGGTTCCTGCGCAACCTCGGCGGGGGCGGTCAGGACGTGCGGATCGATTTCACCCCCGCCTGGCAGGAGGAGCGCGGGGAGGACCACCTCCCCACCGGTCGTCGCGTCGACCCCTCCCCGAGCGCCCTGCTCCGCGCACGCGAGGGACATCCGGCTCCCGGCGCCTGGGACGACTGCTTCGGCATGCCCGACGGCGTCGACGTCACCCTCACCTGGCCGGGCGAACTGGAGCTGAAGGTCGCGAGCCGGGCCGAATGGGTCGTGATCTACGACGAGCCCGTCGAGGCCGTCTGCGTCGAACCGCAGTCCGGTCCGCCGAACGGGCTCAACACCCTGCCACGCCTGGTCACCCCGATCGACCCCCTGGAGGTCGAGAGCACCTGGACCTGGCGGCGGCTCTAAGCTGCTGGTCATGACTGACGTACGCGCTGAGCTGCTCCAGCAGATCAAGGACAAGGCCGTGGTGCACGGCAAGGTGACCCTCTCCTCGGGTCTGGAAGCCGACTACTACATCGACCTGCGTCGCATCACGCTGGACGGCGAGGCCGCGCCGATGGTCGGGCAGGTCATGCTCGACCTCACGGCCGACCTGGACTTCGACTGCGTCGGTGGGCTCACCCTCGGCGCCGACCCGGTCGCGACCTCGATGCTCCACGCCTCCGCCGCACGCGGACAGCGCCTCGACGCCTTCGTCGTGCGCAAGGCGCAGAAGGCACACGGAATGCAGCGCCGGATCGAGGGCACGGACGTCAAGGGCCGCCGCTGCCTGGTGGTCGAGGACACCTCCACCACCGGTGGCTCGCCGCTGACCGCGGTGGAGGCCGTCCGCGAGGCGGGCGGCGAGGTCGTGGCCGTGGCCACGATCGTGGACCGGGGCGCGGCCGACGCCATCGCCGGGGCGGGCCTCACCTACCTCACCGGTTACCAGCTGGCCGATCTCGACCTGGCGTAACCGCCGCGAAGTCGTGACTTAGGTCCCGGACCCCCAGCAAAACGGTCCTGACCTGCACCTTTGTCAAGGGGCGGGGGGTTTCACGTGAAACCCCCCGCCCCTTGTCGTGCCGTGACCGTGGGAGCCCGCACAAGAGTCTGGAAAGATGGGCCGCGACGATGACGTCGCCCCTAGGTCAGGGACAGCAACGCACACACCCCGCACATCACAAGGAGCGGACGAATGCCCATCGCAACCCCCGAGGTCTACAACGAGATGCTCGACCGGGCGAAGGCAGGCAAGTTCGCCTACCCGGCCATCAACGTGACCTCGTCCCAGACCCTGCACGCTGCCCTGCGCGGCTTCGCGGAGGCCGAGAGCGACGGCATCATCCAGATCTCGACCGGCGGTGCCGAGTTCCTGGGCGGTCAGTACAACAAGGACATGGTCACGGGCGCCGTCGCCCTGGCCGAGTTCGCACACATCGTCGCCGCGAAGTACGACATCACGGTCGCCCTCCACACCGACCACTGCCCGAAGGACAAGCTGGACGGCTACGTCCGTCCGCTGCTCGACATCTCCGCCGAGCGCGTCGCCCGCGGTGAGAACCCGCTGTTCCAGTCGCACATGTGGGACGGCTCCGCCGAGACCCTCGCCGACAACCTGGCCATCGGCCAGGAGCTGCTCGCGAAGGCCGCCGCCGCCAAGATCATCCTTGAGGTCGAGATCACCCCGACCGGCGGCGAGGAGGACGGCGTCAGCCACGAGATCAACGACGAGCTGTACACCACCGTCGACGACGCCATCCGCACCGCCGAGGCCCTCGGCCTGGGCGAGAAGGGCCGCTACCTGCTCGCCGCGTCCTTCGGCAATGTGCACGGCGTCTACAAGCCGGGCAACGTCGTGCTCCGCCCCGAGCTGCTCAAGGACCTCCAGGCCGGTGTCGCCGCGAAGTTCGGCAAGGCCGACCCGTTCGACTTCGTCTTCCACGGCGGCTCGGGCTCCACGGCCGAGGAGATCGCCACCGCGCTCGAGAACGGCGTCGTGAAGATGAACCTCGACACCGACACCCAGTACGCCTTCACCCGTCCGGTCGTGGACCACATGTTCCGCAACTACGACGGCGTCCTGAAGGTCGACGGCGAGGTCGGCAAGAAGTCCACCTACGACCCGCGCACCTGGGGCAAGCTGGCCGAGGCCGGCATGGCCGTCCGCGTGACCGAGGCGTGCGCCGCGCTGCGCTCGACCGGCACCAAGCTGAAGTAAGCACGGATCCGAAGGCACGTGTGAGCGATGGGCCCGGCACCTCCCGAGGTGCCGGGCCCCGTGCGTCGACGGGAGCGCCTGATGTACGACTTCGACCGGGAGATAGACCGGCACGGGACCAGTTCGGTCCAGTGGGACGGCATCGCGGATCGCTTCGGCGTGTCCGAGCTGCTGCCCTTCACCATCTCCGACATGGACTTCGCCTCTCCGCCGGAGGTCCTCACGGCCCTGCGCGAGCGGGTCGACCACGGTGTCTTCGGCTACACGGACTGGCGGCTCGGTGACTTCCGGGAGGCGATACGCCACTGGTACGCGAGCCGGTACGGTGCCGCGATCGATCCCGGAGCGCTGGTGTACGCACCCTCGGTGCTCTCCCAGCTCTCGCAGCTCCTCCAGATGTGGACCGAGCCCGGTGACGGCATCGTCGTCCACACCCCCACGTACGACGGTTTCCGCAAGGCCGTCACCGGTCTCGGCCGCGAGCTGAGGGGCATCCCGATCGGGGACCCCGAGGCACTGGAGCGGGAGCTGGCCCGCCCCGACAGCCGCGTGTTGCTGCTCTGCTCCCCGCACAACCCGACCGGCCGGGTGTGGACGGAGGAGGAACTCACCGTCTTCGCGGAGCTGGCGGAGCGGCACGGTGCGGCCGTCATCAGCGACGAGATCCACGCCGACCTCACGACCGACGGTCACCGGCACGTTCCCTGGACCCGGATCGCCGGGGCCGACCGGGGCCGCCGCTGGGCCCTGATCACCTCCGGCACCAAGGCCTTCAACTTCCCGGCGCTCTCCGGCTCGTACGGGATCGTCGGCGACCCCGAAGAGCGCACGGCCTTCATCCGCCGCATGGAGACCGGCGAGGGCCTCGCCTCGCCGGCGGTGCTGTCGCTCACCGCGCACATCGCCGCCTACCGCCGGGGCGCGGCCTGGCTGGACGCGCTGCGCGGTTATGTGGCGGGCACCATGGGGATGGTCCGGGACCGCCTGGCTGAAGGTCTGCCCGAGGTCGACTGGGCGCCGCCGCAGGCCGGCTATCTGGCCTGGATCGACCTGCGTCCGCTCGGGATCGAAGAGGACCGGCTCCAGGAGGAGCTGGTGACGGCGGAGAAGGTCGCGATCATGCCGGGCGGGGTGTACGGCACTCCCGGCTTCGTCCGACTGAACCTCGGCTGTCCCCGGAGCAAGGCCGAGCGGGGGGTGGACGCCCTCGTGCGTGCCGCGAACCGCTTGCGCACGGCCTGAGACGGGCACCGGATCCCCCGGGGGCCGGCCTCTCCCGGGGGCCGGCCTCTCTCGGACGCCGGACCCTCCGGCGCCGGGCACCGTCCGGGCTCCGGTGAGTCGGTCCGGGGCCGCCCCGCAACGGGTCCCGCCCCCCGGGCCGGGAACGCGTCCCCGGCGACGCGCCCGCGGGGAGGCGCACCTGACGACAAGCCCGCGGCGAGGTGCACGCGGCCCCCGTCGCGGGGACCATGGCAGGCATGGGTGCGCGGGACGTGCGGATGGCCTCGGGGACGGGGCGGTGGATCGTGTTCACCACCGTCCTCGGTTCGGGGATGGCGCTGCTCGATTCGACCGTCGTCAATGTCGCCCTGCCGCACATCGGCACCGACCTGGGCGCCGACCTCGCCGTCCTCCAGTGGACGGTCAACGCCTATCTGCTGACCCTGGCCGGGCTCATCCTGCTCGGCGGTTCGCTCGGCGACCGGTTCGGCCGGCGGAAGGTCTTCGTCATCGGGGTGGCGTGGTTCGCACTGGCCTCCCTGCTGTGCGGGCTCGCCCCGAACGCCGGGGTGCTGATCGCGGCCCGTGCCCTCCAGGGCATCGGCGGGGCACTGCTCACGCCGGGCTCGCTCGCGCTGATCCAGGCGAGCTTCCACCCGGACGACCGGGCGAGGGCGGTCGGGCTCTGGTCGGGCTTCGGCGGGGTGGGGGCGGCGATCGGCCCGTTCGTCGGCGGTTGGTTGGTGGACGGCCCCGGCTGGCGGTGGGTGTTCCTGCTGAACGTGCCGCTCGCCGCCGTCTGCGTGCCGGTCGCCCTCCGGCACGTGCCGGAGTCCCGGGACGAGACCGCGCACGGCCGGTTCGACGTGCTCGGCGCGGTGCTGGGCGCGGCGGCGCTCGCCCTCGTCACCTATGCGCTGATCGGCGCGGCCTGGTGGGCCGGAGCGGCGGGGGTGCTGGTCGGCGCCGGGTACGTGGTGGTGGAGCGGCGGCGCGGGGAGCGGGCGATGGTGCCTCCGTCGATCTTCCGCTCACGGCAGTTCACCGCGGTCAACCTGGTCACGCTGTGCGTGTACGCGGCCTTCGGGGGCTTCTTCTTCCTGGCGGCGCTCCAGCTCCAGGTGGTTTCCGGATACTCGGCGCTCGGCGCCGGCACGGCCCTGCTGCCGACGACGGTGCTGATGCTGCTGCTCTCGGCGAAGTCGGGCGAGTTGGGGGAGCGGATCGGGCCCCGGATCCCCCTCACGGTCGGGCCGCTGCTGTGCGCGGCGGGGATGCTGCTGATGCTGCGGGTCGGGGAGGACGCCTCGTACGTCCGTGACGTGCTGCCGGCCCTGCTGGTGCTCGGCTTCGGCATGACCACCCTGGTCGCGCCGCTGACCGCGACCGTCCTCGCCTCGGTGGAGGTGGCGCGGGCGGGCCTCGCGAGCGGCATCAACAACGCGGCGGCCCGGGCCGCCGGGCTGATCGCGGTGGCCGCGCTGCCGCTGCTGGCCGGGATGGGGCCGGAAGCGTACCGCTCGGCAGAGGAGTTCGGGGCGACGTTCCGGCGGGCGATGCCGATGTGCGCGGGGATCCTGGTGGTGGGGGCGGTCCTCGCCTGGACGACCCTGCGGACCCCGGCCGCGGCGGCGGACTGCCACCCGGAGTGCAAGGTCCACTGCGGGGTGACGGCACCACCGCTGGATCCGGGGGAACGGGAAGGACCGGGGCCCGGGTCCTGAGGCAGACTGGGGCCCATGGCCATCCACGAGAACCTGCTGGGGGGACCGGCCCCCACCCACCTGCCCGACGACCCGGGGCCGCGCGAACTGCTCGCGAGCGGCACGGCGCCGGCGGACGTCGCCGCGAAGTACCCGACGTCCTCGCTCGCCTGGGCACAGCTCGCCGACGACGCCTTCGAGCGCGGTGCGGTCGTCGAGTCGTACGCCTACGCCCGTACCGGCTACCACCGCGGCCTGGACGCGCTGCGCCGCAGCGGTTGGAAGGGCCACGGCCCGGTGCCGTGGGAGCACGAGCCCAACCGCGGCTTCCTGCGCGCGCTGCACGCCCTGGCCCGGGCCGCCGGGGAGATCGGCGAGAAGGAGGAGCACGAGCGCTGCACGACCTTCCTGCGGGACTCCTCGGAGACCGCGGCCGAGACCCTCGGCTGAGGTTTCCCGCAGCCAGTCCCGGACGCCCTTTCCCCCGCACGGAGGAAAGGGCGTTCGACACGACCGCTACGATCCCCAGGACTGCAAGGCACAAGGGGGAGGGCCTGTCGTGGGGAAACGCGCTGCGCACAAACAACGCCGGCGGACGAGGCGGAGGCGCAAATCTCCCACCCGTTTCGTCCTGCCCGTCCTGCTGCTGACCGCCCTTTCGCTCGGCGGCGGAGCCGCCCTCGCACACTTCGGCGGCGAGGGCACGGAAGACGCGTCGGCCCCGGTGGCGGACCGCAGGACGACCGCCCCCCAGCCCACGACGGCGACACCGGCGCCAACGCCGCCGACACCGACGCCGCCCCCCGGGAAGAAGACGTCCGGGCCCACTCCCACGCCCGAGAAGACCGCCGTGCCGCAGTCCGGCGCCGGTACCTTCACCACCGCGCAGGCCACCGGCTCCCCGGTCGGCACCTCCGGCGTGCTGCGCCGCTATCGGGTCCAGGTCGAGGACGGCATCGAGCTGTCGGCGCGCGAGACGGCCGCGGAGATCCAACGGATCCTGGCCCACCCGCGCGGCTGGGCCGCGCACGGCAGGGGCCGCTTCCAGCTGGTTTCGGAGAACGCCGACTTCGTTATCAGGATCGCCACCCCGGACACGGCCGACGCGCTCTGCCTCCGCCAGGGCCTCGACACCCACGGGGAGCTGAACTGCGAGACCACCGACGGCGTCGTGGTGAACCTCAAGCGGTGGATGCTCGGCTCGCCGACCTTCGCGGGAGAGCCGGACGAGTACCGGCACTTGATCATCAACCATGAGGTCGGGCACGAGATCGGCATCCGCACCCACATGGCCTGCCCGGGGCCGGGCAAACCCGCGCCCGCGATGATGCAGCAGATCAAGGGACTCAACGGCTGCCGTTCGAACGCCTTTCCGTATGACGAAGACGGGAGCTACATCACGGGCCCGATCGTGTCATGATGCGCGTGGGAGGGCGCGCGAAGGAGCACGCCTCCCGAGGGGACCGGAGCTCCCGTGGCGCGCCGCAGAGCGCGCACGCGGTGGAGCGGACCGCTACCCGGTAGTTCGTATCGAGGAGACAGAAATGTCCACCTTCCCCGATGCCTCCGGAGCCGGCTCGGTCGTCGACGACCCGAACCTCGACTTCGCGGGCACGACGCCGTACGAGGACTACGTCCAGGCGGACGTCCTCACCCACCTCCAGCACCTCCGCTCGGACGACCCCGGCGAGATGGTCTTCCTGGTCACCACCCAGGTCATGGAGCTGTGGTTCACGGTGATCGTGCACGAGTGGGAGACCGCGAGCCGCGCCCTGCGCGAGGACCGGGTCCCCGTCGCGATGGACGCGCTCAAGCGCTCGGTGCGCGAACTGGAGGCCCTCAACCACTCCTGGCGTCCGCTCGCCCAGCTCACCCCCGGTCAGTTCAACGCCTACCGGGCGGCGCTCGGCGAGGGCTCCGGCTTCCAGTCGGCCATGTACCGGCGGATGGAGTTCCTGCTCGGCGAGAAGTCCGCGTCCATGCTCGTCCCGCACCGGGGCGCGCCCCGCGTCCACGCCGAACTGGAGAAGGCGCTCCACGAGCCGAGCCTGTACGACGAGGTCCTCGGGCTGCTCGCCCGGCGCGGGCTGCCGGTGCCGGAGTCGGTCCTCGGCCGTGACCTGGCGCAGCGGTACGAGCCTTCGCCCGAGGTCGAGGCGGTCTGGGCCGGGATCTACGCGGACGCCGACCAGAACGGCGAGCTGGTCCGGCTCGGCGAGGCCCTCAGCGACGTCGCCGAGCTGGTCTGGCGCTGGCGCAACGACCATCTGGTGGCGACCCGGCGGGCGATGGGCGCGAAGACCGGCACCGGAGGTTCGGCGGGCGTGGCCTGGCTGGAGAAGCGGGCCCAGAAGAACGTGTTCCCGGAGCTGTGGACGGCGCGCAGCCATGTCTGAGTCCTACGAGGAGAAGGCCGCCCGGCTGGACGCGGCCGACGAACTGGGCAAGCACCGGCAGGAGTTCGCGCTCGACGAGGGGACCGTCTACCTCGACGGGAACTCGCTCGGCGCACTGCCGGCGCACGTCCCGGCCCGCATGGCCGACGTCATCACCCGCGAGTGGGGCGAGCTGCGCATCCGCTCCTGGGACGAATCCGGCTGGTGGACCGCGCCCGAACGGATCGGTGACCGGATCGCCCCCCTCGTCGGTGCCGCCCCGGGACAGGTCGTGGTCGGCGACTCGACGAGCGTGAACGTCTTCAAGGCGGTCGTCGGTGCCGCCCGGCTGAGCGGCGAGGACCGGGACGAGATACTCGTCGACGCGACGACGTTCCCCACGGACGGGTACATCGCGCAGTCCGCGGCGCGGATGACCGGCCACCGGATCGTGCCCGTCGACCCGGCCGGGATGCCCGCCGCGGTCAGCGGTCGCACGGCGCTCGCGCTCGTCAACCACGTCGACTACCGCACCGGTCGGCTGCAGGACCTGCCCGGCATCACCGCCGCGCTTCACGCGGCGGGTGCGCTCGCCGTCTGGGACCTGTGCCACAGCGCGGGCGCCCTGCCCGTCGGACTGGACGCCCACGGTGTCGACCTGGCCGTCGGCTGCACCTACAAGTACCTGAACGGCGGCCCCGGTGCCCCCGCCTACCTGTACGTCGCCGAGCGCCACCAGGCCGCCTTCGACTCGCCGCTGCCCGGCTGGAACTCGCACGTCGACCCCTTCGGCATGACGCACGGCTACGCGGCGGCGGAAGGCGTCGTGCGCGGCAGGGTCGGTACGCCCGACATCCTCTCCATGCTGGCCCTCGAAGCGGCGCTCGACGTCTGGGACGGGGTCGCCGTCGAGGACGTGCGGGCCAAGTCCCTGGCGCTCACGGACTTCTTCCTGGAGTGCGTGCGGGCGTACGTCCCCGAGGGGAGGGTCCGGTCGGTGACGCCCGACGGGCACGCCGAGCGCGGCAGCCAGGTCGCGCTGGCCTGTGCCGAGGCCCCTGCCGTCATGGCCGAGCTGATCAAGCGGGGCGTGGTGGGTGACCTGCGGCGGCCGGACATCCTGCGGTTCGGCTTCACCCCGCTGTACGTGGGCTTCGCGGACGCGGAGCGGGCGGCCCGGACGCTGGCGGACGTCCTGGGCGAGGTCGCCGGGGCGTAGGTCCGAACACGGCCTGATCTGCGGTGCCCGGTGCTGGTACCGTCCCCGCAGGTCAGGCCGATTCGGCCGCGTATCCGAGAGGTTGGAACAGCATGCCGGACCCCGCCGCGCGCGATGCCGCCGAAGAGGCGTCGGCCTTCTCGCACCCGGTCGTCGCCCCGGACGCCTCCGCCGCGTACGGCGACCACCCGGACCAGGTGGTCGACTTCTACGCCCCGCGCGACGGGTGCACTCGCGCCCCGCTCGTCGTCGCCCTGCACGGGGGCGCCTGGCGGGCCCCGTACGACCGACGGCACCTGACCCCGTTCGTGGACTTCCTGGCCCGGCGGGGCTTCGCCGTGGCGAACGTCGAGTACCGGCGCGGCAGCGACATCCCCCGCCAGGGCGGCACGGCCCCGGTCGCCGGGCGCTGGCCGGAGACCTTCGACGACGTGGCCGCCGCCCTGGACGCCGTGCCGGACCTGGCCGCCGCGCACCTGCCGCAGGCCGATCCGCACCGGACCGTCCTCACCGGTCACTCGGCGGGCGGCCACCTCGCGCTGTGGGCCGCCGCCCGGCACGTGCTGCCCGCCGGCTCCCCGTGGCGGCTCCCCGCTCCGCCGGCGCTGCGCGGGGTCGTCGCCCTCGCCCCGATCGCCCACTTCGCCCGGGCCGTGGAGTTGGGGGTGTGCGGTGGTGCGGTCACGGAGCTGCTCGGTGGGGAGGCGGAGCTCGCCGGCCGTTCGGCCGCCGCGGATCCCGCCGTCCTGCTTCCCACCGGCATCGCCACCACCCTGGTGCAGGGCCGTGAGGACGTCGTCGTGCCGTACGCGGTCGCCGAGGCGTATGCGGAGGCGGCGTCCAAGGCGGGCGAGGAGGTCGGCATGACGCTCCTGGAGGAGGTCGGCCACTTCCCGCTGATCGACCCGTCGGCGGACGCGTGCGCGGTGGTCGCGGAGGAGATCGCCCAGCTGGCCTGGTGACCAGCGGGCCGTCACCGAGGGGGCACCGCGTTCGGCTCGGTCTCCTGACCCGGGCGACAAACGCCCCCCGGTCCGACCGGGGGGCGTCCTCGTCCTCAAGGAGGACCCCGAAGGATCCGCACCGGGCCGGACGACCCCGTGCGGCCCGGTGCGTACGGTGTTCCGCGTGACCCGGACGCACTCTTCCGAGACGAGCCGCAGCCCCGAGTTCCGCCTGGTGCAGGCGGCATTCGAAGGACTGCGCCAGGAACTCCTCCACGACGCCTTCGCCTATCGGCCGCTGCCGCGCATGAACGTGCACGGCGGCCCCGCACGCCGCCTGCCGGGGCGGATACGCGGCCATGCCGGCCTGTTCCCGCACGCGGTCGTCGCCTTCTGCGCCTTCGTCGTCCTGGCGATCGGCTACGACGGCATCGCCGTCGGCTTCGCACCGGCGGCCTTCCTCTTCGCCTGGCTGCCGCCGGCGATCGTGCTGGCCACGCTGATCAGGCCGGTCCTCGCCTTCTGGGCCTCGCTCGCCGCGACCCCCTTCCTGTCCCTCCTCGGCGGCCACTGGGGCGGCTGGCCCTGGACCGACAACGCCTTCGCCGCCCACTTGGTCGTCCTCACCGTCGTCGCCGCCCGCACCGGCCCCCGGGCAGCGGCCTGGATGTGGACCGTGACGGCGGGCTACGCCCTCTTCGCCGAGGCGTTCCTCGGCGTGGGGCGCGGTTCCGACTCGGTCCCGTTGCTCTTCGTCGCGGCCCTCGCGCTGCTCGCCGTCACCCTCGTCCAGGTCCGTCGCCAGGCCCGCCGCGACGTCACCGCCCAGGAGACCGTCACCCTCCGGGAGATCTCCAAGCGGACCGTCCTGGAGGAGCGCACCACCATCGCCCGCGAGCTGCACGACGTCGTCGCCCACCACATGTCCGTGGTCGCCATCCAGGCGGAGGCGGCGCCGTACCGGGTGGAGAACCCGCCGCCGGAACTGGAGCAGGCCTTCCGCACCATCCGTGAGAACGCGGTCGCCGCGCTGACCGAACTGCGCCGCATCCTCGGGGTCGTCCGGGCCGAGGACTACGAGGCGCCCGACGCCCCGCAGCCGACGCTCGACGACCTGGACGCATTGGTCGACAACGTCCGGGAGGCCGGACTCGACGTGACGATGACGGTGACCGGCGCGGTGCGCGAGCTGCCGCAGGGCGTGGAGCTCTCTGCGTACCGGATCGTCCAGGAAGCCCTGTCGAACGTGTTGCGGCACGCGCCGGGCGCACCCGCTAAGGTCGAGGTCAGCCATGTCCTGGGCGGGCTGGGGCTGCGCGTCGTCAACGGCCCCGCGCGCGGTCCCGCCGAGCCCTCGCCCGGGGCGGGCCACGGCGTCACCGGCATGCGGGAGCGCGTGACGATGCTGGGAGGGGAGATGACCGCCGGGGCGACCGACGACGGCGGCTACGAGGTGACCGCCTTCGTCCCCGTGGGCCGTGAGGAGCAGCAGGCGTGATCCGGGTTCTGATCGTCGACGACCAGATGATGGTGCGCGAGGGCTTCTCGGTGCTGCTCGGCGCGATGCCGGACATCGAGGTCGTCGGTGAGGCGGTCAACGGCCGGGAGGCGATCGAGCAGGTCGCCGCCCTCCGGCCCGATGTGGTCCTGATGGACATCCGGATGCCCGAGCTCAACGGCATCGAGGCCACCAGGGAGATCGTCGCCGCTGACGAGGAGGCGAAGGTCCTCGTCCTGACCACCTTCGACCTGGACGAGTACGTCTACCAGGCGCTGCGCGCCGGGGCCTCCGGGTTCCTCCTCAAGGACGCCTCGGCCCGTCAACTCGCGGACGGAGTGCGGGTCGTCGCGGCCGGTGAGGCGTTGCTCGCGCCGACCGTGACGAAGCGTCTGATCATCGAGTTCGCGAAGACGTCGGGGAGTTCGCCGCGTCCGCCGGCCGGGGTGCAGGTCGGGGAGTTGACGGAGCGGGAGACGGAGGTCCTCGTCCTCATCGCACAGGGCCTGTCGAACGCCGAGATCGCCGACCGGCTCGTCGTCGCCGAGTCGACGATCAAGACGCATGTCAGCCGGGTCCTGGTGAAGCTGGGCCTGCGCGACCGCACCCAGGCGGCGGTCTTCGCGTACGAGGCGGGCCTGGTGCGCGTCGGCGGCTGAGCCGGTCCCGTGGCGGTGCCCGGACGGTAGCGTCCGGGCATGGAACCTGTGGACGCTGCTTTCGATCCCTGGTCGGCGGAGTTCGTCGCCGATCCCTACCCCGCCTACGCCCGCCTGCGCGCCACCGGTCGCGCCCACTGGTACGCCCCGACGCGGCAGTGGTTGATCCCGCACCACGAGGACGTGTCGGCGTTGCTGCGCGACCGGCGCCTCGGTCGGACGTACACCCACCGGTTCACCCACGAGGAGTTCGGGAGGGCGGCACCGGACCCGGCGCACGAGCCCTTCCACACGCTCAACGACCACGGGTTGCTCGACCTGGAGGCGGCCGACCACGGCCGGATCCGGCGGCTCGTCTCGAAGGCGTTCACCCCGAGGACGGTGGAGGACCTGGCCCCGACCGTGCGGAGGCTCGCCGACCGGCTGGTCGGCGAGCTGGTGGCGGCGGGCGGCGGCGACCTGCTGGCGATGGTCGCCGAGCCGCTGCCCGTGGCAGTGATCGCCGAGATGCTGGGGGTTCCGGAGGAGGACGAGGAGCGGGGGATGCTGCGGCCCTGGTCGGCGGCGATCTGCGGGATGTTCGAGTTGAACCCCTCGGAGGAGACGGCCCGGCGGGCGGTGCGGGCCTCGTTGGAGTTCTCGGACTACCTGCGGGAGCTGATCGCCCGGCGGCGGAAGAGCCCGGGGGACGACCTGATCTCTTCCCTGGTCGCGGTCGAGGGGCTGACGGAACAGGAAATGGTCTCCACCTGCGTCCTGCTCCTCAACGCCGGCCACGAGGCCACCGTGAACACCACGGTCAACGGTTGGTGGACCCTGCTGAAGGAGGGGGTCCGTCCGCGCCCCGGGACGCTGTCCACAGCTGTGGAAGAACTCCTGCGCTACGACACGCCCCTCCAGATGTTCGAGCGCTGGGTCCTCGACGACATCGAGGTCGGCGGCGTCACCATTCCGCGGGGTTCCGAGGTCGCCCTCCTCTTCGGGTCCGCCAACCGCGACCCGGCCCGCTTCGGCCCCACCGCCGACGTCCTCGACCTCGAACGCGCCGACAACCCGCACGTCACCTTCGGCGCGGGCATCCACTACTGCCTCGGCGCCCCGCTGGCCCGCCTCGAACTCACGGCGGTCTTCGCGGCACTGCTCCGCCGGGCCCCGGACCTGCGGCTCGCGGCCGACCCGGTGTGGCGACCGGGGTACGTGATCCGGGGCTTCGAGGAGCTGCTGGTGGAGGTCTGACCCCCGGCTCAGCCGGTGAGGTCCCGGCGCCGCAGCCCCGCCAGACCGGCCGTGGTCAGCACCGCCGCCAGGGCCGTCAGCGCGAGCACCGGGGTCCAGGCCGTTTCCGCTCCGGGGAGCTTCGGCAGGTGTCCGAAGGGGGAGAGGTCCAGGACCGCCTGCGGCAGGTCGAGCGCCGGGCCGATCCAACCGAGCACCAGGCAGAGGCCCGCGGCGCCCCAGGCGGCGGTCGCGGCGTTCGGGGCGGTGCCCCAGAGCAGGACCGCGAGCCCGGTGAGCGTCCACACGGCCGGAAGCTGGACGAGCACCGCGCCCAGCACCGGGCCGAGGTCCTGCCCGTAGGAGAGGGCCAGGCCCAGTCCGGCGAGGGTGAGGATCAGGGCCGCACCGCCGAAGGCGATGACCAGGTGCCCGGCGGCCCAACGGATCCGGCCGAGGGGGTGGGCGAGGAGCGGTTCGGCGCGGCCCGAGGTCTCCTCGCCGTGCGGTCGCAGCGCCGACCCGACCGCGTACAGCGCGGCGACCATCCCGAAGAGGGACGCCATGGTGGCGAGGAAGGCGTCGGTGAGGGCGGTCTGACCGCCCATCCGCTCGAAGATCTCGCGGGCCCGCTCGTTGTCGCCGACGATGTCGGCCGCACCCTCGACCATCCCGCCGAAGACGAGGCCACCGAGCAGGAAGCCGAGCGACCAGCCGAGGAGCGAACCGCGCTGGAGCCGCCAGGCGAGTGCCCCGGCCGTTGCGAGCCGGCCTTCGGCCGGGCCGGGTCGGGTCGCGAGGAAACTCGCGCCGACGTCCCGGCGGGCGGTCAGCGCGTAGGCCGCCGCCGTCTGGACGAGGACGGCCCCGGCGATCAGGAGCAGCACCCACCAGCGTTCGCCGCTGAAGGCGCGGACGTGTTCGGTCCAGCCGATCGGCGAGAGCCAGGTGAGGACCGAGTCGCCGTCCGCCGTACCGGCGTCCCCGGCCGCCCGCAGCACGAACGCGAGGCCCAGCACGGCCGACGCCAGGCCCTTGGCGAGCCGTGCGCTCTCCGTGAGCTGGGCGGTGAGCGCGGCGGCGGTGGCGAAGACCATTCCGGTGCCGCCGATCGCCAGGCCGAGGGCGAGGGCTCCGGCCGCGCCCTGGCCGGCGAGCCCGACGGTGACGAGGAGGGCGACGGCGGCGTTCACGACGAGCGCGGCGAGGAGGGCGGCCGTGAGTGGTGCCCGGCGTCCCACCGCACCCGCGGACAACATCTCCTGACGTCCCGTCTCCTCTTCCTCGCGGGTGTGGCGGACCACCACGATCAGGCTCGCGACGGCGGCGAGGACCGCGCCGAAGGTGCCGAAGCGCCAGGCGACCAGCCCGCCGAGCGAGTCGCCGAAGACCGGTCCGTACAGCGCCCGCATCGAGCTGTTGGCGGTCATGGAGGCGGCGAGGGCGGACCGCTCCGCGGCCGTTCCGTACAGCCCGTCCAGGGTTCCGGCGCCGCTGGCGACCATGCCGCCGGTGACGAGGGCCCACACGGGGATCGTCAGCCGGTCGCGGCGCAGGGCGAGCCGGGTGAGGGTGCCGGTGCCGGCAAGGGCGCTCATGCCGTCGCCCCCGTGTCCGCGTAGTGCCGGAGGAAGAGCTCCTCCAGGGTGGGCGGGGTCGAGGTCAGGCTCCGCACGCCCGAGGCGGTCAGGGACCGGAGGACGGCGTCGAGCCCGTCGGTGTCGACCTGGAGGCTGATCCGGCTGCCCTGCCCTCCTTCGACGTCCTGGAGGGTGAGGTCGTGGACGCCGGGGAGGCGGGCCAGGCCGTCGGGCGGTCCGGCGAGTTCGGCCGTGATGCTGGTCCGGGTCAGATGGCGCAGCTCCGCGAGCGAACCCGATTCGACGGTCCTGCCCTTGCGGATGATGCTGACCCGGTCGCAGAGGGCCTCGACCTCGCTGAGGATGTGCGAGGACAGCAGGACCGTCCGTCCCCGGCTGCGGGCGTCCTCGACGCAGCCCCGGAAGACCTCCTCCATCAGCGGGTCGAGGCCGCTGGTCGGTTCGTCCAGGACGAGCAGGTCGGCGTCGGAGGCGAAGGCGGCGACGAGCGCGACCTTCTGTCGGTTGCCCTTGGAGTAGGCGCGGCCCTTCTTGGTGGGGTCCAGCTCGAAGCGTTCGATCAGCTCGGCCCGGCGCGTCCGGTCGAGTCCGTTGCCGCGCAGCCGGCCGTAGAGGTCGATGACCTCGCCGCCGGAGAGGTTGCGCCACAGGGTCACGTCGCCCGGGACGTAGGCGATCCGCCGGTGCAGTTCGACCGCGTCCTGCCAGGGGTCGCGGTCGAGGAGTCGGGCGCTGCCGGAGTCGGGCCGCAGCAGGCCCAGCAGGACCCGGATGGTGGTGGACTTCCCGGAGCCGTTGGGGCCGAGGAAGCCGTGGACCTCGCCGGTCCCGACGGTGAGGTCGAGACCGTCGAGCGCACGGGTGCGCCCGAAGGACTTGTGGAGCCCCGCGACGTTGATTGCCTTCGTCATGATTCAGAACGTACGGTACGTTCACAAATTTGTGAAGTTAAGGAACCGTATAAAGTCTGGAGGATGAGCGAGATGACGACGACCGCCGGGGGAGACGGGAGTGCGGAGGCGCTGTCCCGCTTCGTCGAACGCCTGGCGGCCGAGATGACCGCCGCCGGCATGCAGCGCATGGCGAGCCGCGTCTTCGCGGCCCTCCTCACCTCCGAGACCGCTTCCCTGACCGCGGCCGAGCTCGCCGAGCAGTTGCAGATCAGCCCGGCCGCCGTCTCCGGCGCGATCGGCTACCTCACCCGGGTCGACATGGTCAGCCGCGAGCGCGACCCCGGCACCCGCCGCGACCGGTACGTCCTCCACAACGAGCTCTGGTACGAGACCTTCACCCGGCGCGACCAGGTCCTCGTCCGCTGGGAGAAGGTCCTCCACGAGGGTGCCGAGGCCCTCGGCCCGGACACGGCGGCGGGCCGCCGCACGGCGGAAACCGCCGAGTTCTTCGCCTTCCTGCACACCGAGATGCTCGGGATCATGGACCGCTGGCGCGCCCACAAGGAGGCGCGGGCCGCGGACGGGCCCGGGTCCGCCCGGGCGTCCTGAGCCGTCGGCTGACGGACGCCCCGCCTTCGGCCCGCCGGCCCCGCGCCGGTCCGGGCCCCGCGCCGGTCCGGGCCCCGCGCCGGTCCGCACCTTCGACGGTCGCCCGCCCCCCCCGCTCACCGCGTCGCACGGACCTCGTGGGTGACCTCCCGGGGCAGGGTCAGCCCCCACGCCCCCGCCAACACCGTCCAGGTGCGGCGACGGACCGGGCCGGTCAGCCGGCCGTCCGCGCGGTAGCGGAAGTCGGGGCCCGAGACCGTGAGGGTGCGGGCGGTCGCCCGCCGGGGCGGAGCGGCCTGGGGGCGGACGGTCACCTCGGCCGCGCCCGAGACGGGCCGGACCGTCAGCCCCTCCACGGGGGCGTCGACATCGGCGAGCAGCACCCCGTCCGCCTCCACCCGCAACCGGTGGGTGCGGACGGCCAGCGTCGCCGGGTCCGGCCGGACCAGCGTGCGGACCAGGGAGCGGCAAGCGTCCCAGACGGACGGGGCCGTCGGGGCCAGGGCGGGCACGGCCGGCACCAACAGGTCGCCCAGGACGACGCCGTCGCTGTCGTCGACGAGCAGGTCCAGGCGGCGCACGGCCCCGCGCAGCACCGCTCGGGCGGCCGTGGGCGTGGAGCGCGGCACGCCGAGCGCATGGGCCACCTCCAGGGTGTCCGGGGCGCCGATCGGCACGAGCGAGAGGGCCCCGTCGGCGAGGTCCCGTCCCTGGTGCAGCAGGGCCACCGTGCGCAGCAGTGCGCGGTCGTCGCCCAGCACCACGAGCCGTCGGGAACCGCGTCGGGCCAGGGCCCGGGAGAATTCTTCGGGGCCGTCCGGCAGGCAGATCTTCGCCTCTGCGCCGGCGGACAGCACATCCTTCGCGATCCGTACGGACTCGCCGTCACTTCGGCGGGCGACCGGGTCGACGATGACCAGCAGCTGGTCGTGATCCGACACCTCGGTCCTTCCTCGGGTAGCATCTTTGTGCAAGAGCCCCTTGCGCTATTGCGCCAGGGGCTTCGTCTATTCCGGGGCACACCGGTGAGGCGGCGTACGCCCCCTGACCTTGGACATGCCCCACCCGGAAGGGGTGTACGCCTGTGCCCGCACTTGTGCTGCTCGGTGCTCAGTGGGGTGACGAGGGCAAGGGAAAGGCCACCGACCTGCTCGGTGGATCCGTGGACTACGTGGTGCGTTACCAGGGCGGCAACAATGCCGGCCACACGGTCGTCGTCGGCGACCAGAAGTACGCGCTCCACCTCCTCCCTTCCGGAATCCTCTCCCCGGGGTGCACCCCGGTGATCGGGAACGGTGTCGTCGTCGACCCGGCGGTCCTGCTCTCCGAGCTGAGCGGACTGAACGAGCGTGGCGTGGACACGTCCAAGCTGCTGATCAGCGGCAACGCTCACCTGATCACTCCGTACAACGTCACCCTCGACAAGGTGACGGAACGGTTCCTCGGCAAGCGCAAGATCGGGACCACCGGCCGCGGCATCGGCCCGACCTACGCCGACAAGATCAACCGCGTCGGCATCCGGGTCCAGGACCTGTACGACGAGTCGATCCTCACCCAGAAGGTGGAGGCGGCGCTGGAGGGCAAGAACCAGCTCCTCGCCAAGCTCTACAACCGACGGGCCATCGACGCCGCGCAGATCGTCGAGGAGATGCTCCAGTACGCGGAGCAGATCAAGCCGTACGTCGCGGACACCACGCTCATCCTCAACAACGCGCTCGACGAGGACAAGGTCGTGCTCTTCGAGGGCGGCCAGGGCACGCTCCTCGACGTCGACCACGGCACCTACCCCTTCGTCACCTCCTCGAACCCGACCGCGGGCGGCGCCTGCACGGGCGCGGGCGTCGGCCCCACGAAGATCTCCCGGGTCATCGGCATCCTGAAGGCCTACACGACCCGTGTCGGCGCGGGCCCGTTCCCGACCGAGCTCTTCGACGAGGACGGCGAGGCGCTGCGCCGCATCGGCGGCGAGCGGGGCGTCACCACCGGCCGTGACCGCCGCTGCGGCTGGTTCGACGCGGTCATCGCGCGCTACGCGACCCGGGTCAACGGCCTGACGGACTTCTTCCTCACCAAGCTCGACGTGCTCACCGGCTGGGAGCAGATCCCGGTCTGCGTCGCGTACGAGATCGACGGCAAGCGCGTCGAGGAGCTGCCCTACTCGCAGACCGACTTCCACCACGCGAAGCCGATCTACGAGATGCTGCCGGGCTGGTCCGAGGACATCACCAAGGCGAAGACCTTCGCGGACCTGCCGAAGAACGCGCAGGCCTACGTGAAGGCGCTGGAGGAGATGTCGGGCGCCCCGATCTCGGCCATCGGCGTGGGACCGGGCCGCACGGAGACGATCGAGATCAACTCCTTCCTCTAGGCGACCGCGCCTGCCCGCCCTTCCGCCCCGGCGGAACGGCGGGCAGACGTCACGGGGGCGACGTCCGGGATCCGGGCGCCGCCCCCGCGGCCTTTCCGCGGCCGAGCCCTGCGGCCCGCGGGCCCGGACCCCGCCGGGGAACGCGGGGACCCGTGGAGCCGCGGGCTAGTCGCGGACGAACTCGGCCGGCTCCCCGTCCAGGTCCATCCCGTACAGGTGGAGCTCCTCCTTGCCTTGGTGCTGGACGATGCGGAGGTTGCCGGAGCCGTTCTCGGCGCAGTCGGGGTCCCAGACGTCCCGGTCGCGGGTCTCCGGGCCGATGACGAGGAGCGTGCCGGAGCCGCCGACGACGGCCGTGGAGATGCAGTCGACGTTCTCGGCGAGCAGGTTGCCCTGGTCGTCCATGCGCGGGTAGGAGTGCTCGAAGCGCACCAGGGGGGCGCCGATCGGGCCCTGGCTGACGGTGAGCCGGTAGGACCAGCGGTCGGGTTCCGGCTGGGTCACCGTGTCGGGGTCCTGCGTCCAGGAGCCGACGAGGGCGGCGGGCACGACGTCCGCTCCGGCCCTGACCCGCTGGAAGGTGCCGGCGGCGACGCCCGATCCCCAGGACACGACGTCGGCGGAGAGCAGTCGCAGGCTCTGGCGGGCCGCCGGGGTGCAGCGCTGGGCGGGGACGCTCACGGTGACCTCCGCCTCCCCGAGGACCAGTTCGCCGTCGGTGGCGGAGAGCAGGGGGGCCCGGCCGATGCACAGCAGCTCGCCGGTGACGTGGGTGTAGACGGCCGTCCTGGCGCCCGCCGGGCCCTGGGCGATCTCGATCCGCCGGGTCTCCTTCGGGGCGTTCGGACCGCCCTTGAGGACGCCTTCCCAGCTGTCCCGGCCGTCCCTGCTGTCCCGGCGGGCCCTCCGCCCGCCCCGCACGCCCACAGCCCCTTCGGGGTCCCGCAGGGCAGGTGCCCGTGGGCTCCGATGACGTCCTGGCCGCGGCCCGAGCGGAGGTACGCGAGGAAGCTGGACGTTAGGGAGTCGACCTGGGGCACGCCCCAGGTGTAGGCGTACTCGACCTCCCGGTACGGATAGCCGGACTCGCCCAGCTCCTCCACGACGGGCCGGCGTCCGTCGACGGCCACCCGGTGCAGGCCCTTCCGGCCGTCGGTGGCCCGGAGCTCGGCGTAGCCGATGGCACCGGGGAGTTCGGCGACGGTGCTCAGGACCTGCTCGGTGGAGTCGAGCTCGCAGCGGACGACCGGTGAGGCGGGGTCGTCGAGGGTCCGGCAGTCCTGGGAGGAGTTCGCGGGTTCGTTGCGGTCGAGGACGCGGCGCTGGAAGACCTGCCGGGTGCCGGAGTTGGCGTCCCGGCTGATGAGGAGCACGGGCTGGTGGACGCCGGGGACGAGCTGGCCCCAGTCGGTGATCTCGCCCCGGTAGATCCGGCGCACCTGCTCCAGGGAGAGGTCTTCGACGGGCACTCCGTCGTGGACGACGAGGGTGAAGAGCGAGACGGCGACGGCGGTTTCCCGCAGCTCCGGGAAACCGCCCGGCTTCTGCCCGTCGGAGAAGGAGATCACGGCCGGCGAGCCCTTCCCGGCCTTCGCTCCCGCCTCGGCGAGCCTTCTCGTGCCGGCGGTGGAGCCGTGCACGTCCACGGCCACCGTCGAGCCCTCGCAGTCCTTCTCGTACTGCCGCGCGACCTCCCGCAGGGCGGGGGCGAAGGCGGTCGACCCGGTGAGGGTGACCCGGCCCCGGGCGCAGCCGATCGGCGGTGGGGTCCGCTCGCTGACGATGATCGCGGCCAGGGCGATGACACAGGTGGTCAGGACGACGGTGACGGCCCGGGCGGTCGGGCTGAAGCGGGCGGGCTTGTCATCCGGGGAGGCGCTCCTGTTGCGCCGGATCTTGCCGCCCTGGAGGCTCCCGTCGATCTTGACGTGCTTGTCGGCCACCCCGCCGGAGAGCTGGACGAGCAGCTTGAAGTACTGCCCGCGCTCCAGGGCGACCTTGGGGACGAGGACCGCGTTGCCGCTCCGGCCGAGCGCGGGGGAGCGCTCCAGGTCGTCCCGGATGGAGTCCCAACCGGCCGAGACGGTGGCGACGACGCCCTGTACGGTCCGGTCACCGAAGGTGACCTTCAGCCCGTGGGGTTCGGCGGCGGGCCCGTAGTCCTCGGAGCCGATGTCGAGTTCCCGGTCGTTCTCGATGCGCAGGAGGACGAGGGTGGAGCCGTCGGCGGGCGTCGCCATGCCCACCACCTGGCCCTCCCGCACGGTCATGACCTCGCTGTCCCGGTTCTCCTCCCGGTGGAGCGGGGTGTTGAGCTGCACCCGGTAGCCGAGCCGCTTGCGCTGCGGTGAGAACCGGTCGATCCAGACGACGGCGAGCGTGACCAGGACACCGACGAGGGCCGTTCCCACGGCGATCACGTTCTCTGCGGTTATCCACTCCATGGCCGGGACGGTACGGACGCCCGTGCGAAGACGGGGGCGGCGTAGCGGCTCGCCACGTGGGCTTCGTCGTTCGTTCAGATCGTTCGGCAGCACCTCCCCGGGTGGACGGACAGGGGTTGCCGGGCGTCTGGAGCGTGGGTGTAATGGCCAGCAGGGGGCCTTCCGTCTGAGGAGTACCCCATGCGTGTCGTCGAAGTGACCGCCTACGGCGGACCCGAGGTGCTCAGTATGGCCCGCCGGCCCGAGCCCGAGGCCGGGGACGTTCCGGGCAAGGTGAGGGTGCGCCTGAAGGCGGCCGGAGTGAACCAGGCGGACCTGCGCATCCGCGCGGGGCTGTACGCGGACGCGGTCGGCGCGCTCAAGCCGCCGTTCGTCCTGGGCACGGACTTCGCCGGCAGGCTGCTCGACCCCGTGCCCGGGATGGAGCCCGGGACCCGGGTGGCCGGTTTCCACCCCTGGTTCGAAGCCCTGACGGGCGACGGCACGTACGCGGAGGTCATCTGGGCCGAACCGGAGTGGCTGGCCCCGGTCCCGGACGACGTGGACTTCACCGTTGCCGCTTCCCTTCCGCTGGCCTCCGCCACCGCCCAGCAGGGCCTCGACCGACTCGCGCTCCCGACGGGCGCGACGCTGCTGGTGACCGGCGCGAGTGCCGTGGTGGGCCGCTTGGCGGTGCAGTACGCCTCGGCCGCCGGGCTGCGGGTGGTGGCCGTCGCCCACGAGGGCGACGAGGCCGAACTGAGGGTCCTCGGCGCGGAGCAGGTCGTGACGCGCGGCACCCCGGAGGACGTGGTGGCGAAGGTGCTCGCGGGCGAACCGGAGGGTGTGGACGCGGTCTTCGACGGGGCGATCGTCGGCGATGCCCTGCTTCCCGTGCTGAAGGACGGCGGCGTGTTCGCCGCGCTCGCCCCGGACCGGGTGCCGGTCACCGAACGTGACGTCCGCGTCGAGGTCGTTCGGGCCGTGCCGGACGCCGCCAGGCTCGCGGAGAGCCTGCGGAAGGTGGCGGACCGGGAGCTGATCACCAGGGTGGCCGATGTGATGCCGCTGGAGGAGGTCGCGGAGGCCCACCGCAGGGCGGAGGCGGGGCACCGACCCGGCCGGATCATCCTGATGATCTGACCAGACCGTCCCGTCATCACCCGTTTTCCCTTGCCCCGAGCGACGCCCCGGACGTTGCTCGGGGTTCGGCGGTCCGGTGCGCGGGACGCGAGGGGCTTCGTGATCTGAGTCACGGTCGCTGGACCTCAACTTTGGTTGAGGAAGCAGGATTTCCCCTGCCTTCCCAGAACACGCACCGTGAGAACCAGGAGACGGACCCATGGCCACCCTGCTGCACATCGACACCTCCTTCAGCGGCGAGGACTCCCACTCCCGTGCCGTCACCGCCGCCTTCCGCGAGGCGTGGGAGGCGGCGCATCCCGGGGGTGCGGTGATCTACCGCGACCTCGCGGCCGACCCGATCCCCCATCTGGGAGCCGCTGCCCACTACGCCGGCGACACCGCCCCGGCCGACCGGTCGCCCGGGGAACGGGCCGCGCTCGCGCTGCGCCGGCAGTTGATCGAGGAGGCCGAGCGGGCGGACGTGATCCTGCTCGGTGCCCCGATGTACAACTACTCGATCCCCTCCACCCTGAAGGCGTGGATCGACCACGTCTTCGTCGTGGGGCGCACCGCGCTGACCGAGAACCCCTCGCTGGCGGGGAAGCGGGCCGTCGTCGTCGCCAGCCGGGGCGGCTCCTATCGCGAGGGCACCCCGCAGCACGGCAACGACCACGTCGAGGGCTATCTGCGGCAGGCCCTCGGCGGCGGCTTCGGCCTGGACGTCACCTTCGTCCTGCCCGAGCTGACCATGGCCCCCTTCGTTCCGGCGATGGCCGAGCTCGTCCCGCTGTTCGAGGACTCCCGCGCCGAGGCCCTCGCGACCGTCGAGTCCCTCGCGAAGGGGCTGGCGCTGCAGCCGGTCGCGTAGCGGTCGGTCCCGTCGGGGGGCGGGACCGCTCCGGGGCGGCCCCGCGGTGGACGCGGGGCCGTCCCGCGCTTCCGCGGCACCGGGGACGGCCCGTGGGGGCGGTGTCGCCACCGCACCCGTCCGCAGGGTCCCATCCGTTCCATGTTTTGGTCTAGACCTTGACAGGTTCAGACCAATACCGCTTCGCTGTGCCTTCCCGCCCGGAATCCGCCCGGACCCCACCCGGAAGGAAGCACGCATGCTGCGCAAACTGGTCACCCTGATGGCTGCGCTCTGCACGGCCGTCGGTCTCGTCGCACTCCTCCCCGCCGCCTCGGCCGGAGCCGCCCCGGCCTGCGTCGGCACCTGGAACTCCGGCAGCGTCTACACCGGCGGCATGACCGCCTCGTACAACGGCCACAACTGGTACGCCAAGTGGTGGACCCTCAATGAGCGGCCCGGCTCCTCCGACGTCTGGCGCGACGAGGGCGCCTGCGGCACCGGTGGCGGTGGTGGTGGCGGCACCGACCCGAACCCCTCCGGATTCGTCGTCTCCGAGGCCCAGTTCAACCAGATGTTCCCGAACCGGAACCCCTTCTACACGTACGCCGGCCTCACCGCCGCCCTCGGCTCCTACCCCGGCTTCGCCACCACCGGCAGCGACACGGTGAAGAAGCAGGAGGCCGCGGCCTTCCTCGCCAACATCTCCCACGAGACGGGCGGCCTCGTCCACATCGTCGAGCAGAACACCGCCAACTACCCCCACTACTGCGACACGAGCCAGCCCTACGGTTGCCCCGCCGGCCAGGCCGCCTACTACGGCCGCGGCCCCATCCAGCTCTCCTGGAACTTCAACTACAAGGCCGCCGGCGACGCACTCGGCATCGACCTGCTCCACAACCCCTGGCGCGTCGAGCAGGACCCGGCCGTCGCCATGCAGACCGGGCTCTGGTACTGGAACACCCAGAACGGTCCCGGCACCATGACCGCCCACAACGCCATGGTCAACGGCGCCGGCTTCGGCGAGACCATCCGCTCCATCAACGGCAGCCTGGAGTGCAACGGCGGCAACCCGGCCCAGGTCCAGAGCCGGGTCACCACCTACCAGCGGTTCACCCAGATCCTGGGCGTCCCCACGGGAGCGAACCTGTACTGCTGACCACGCCCCCCCGCAGCCGGGAGGGGCGGTCCGCACGACTGCGGGCCGCCCCTCCCGCACGCCGGCCCGGCCCTGGTGCCACGCCCGCTTCCCGGCGCCCTCCCGTCCGCTTCCCGAGCTCCTTCCGCCCGGGCGACGAGGCGGACCGGCAACGTGTCGGGTCCGCCGCGGTCTCGGTGGACAAGATGGCCATGGCCCGTCCCACCTGCGGTTCCTTACCCTTCGATGCATGACCCCTCATGTCGAACCCGATCCCCAGGCCGGCGCGGCCGTCAAGGCCGCCGACCGCGCGCACGTCTTCCACTCCTGGTCCGCACAGGGACTGATCGACCCGCTCGCCGTCGCCGGCGCGGAGGGTTCGTACTTCTGGGACTACGACGGAAACCGCTACCTCGACTTCACCAGCGGCCTCGTCTACACCAACATCGGCTACCAGCACCCCAAGGTCGTCGCCGCCATCCAGGAGCAGGCCGGGAAGCTCGCGACCTTCGCGCCCGCCTTCGCCGTGGACGTCCGCTCCGAGGCCGCACGCCTCATCGCCGAGCGCACCCCGGGCGACCTGGACAAGATCTTCTTCACCAACGGCGGAGCCGAGGCCGTCGAGAACGCCGTCCGCATGGCCCGGCTGCACACCGGCCGCACCAAGGTGCTCTCCGCCTACCGCTCCTACCACGGCGCCACCTCCACGGCGATCAACCTGACCGGCGACCCGCGCCGCTGGCCCTCCGACACGGCCTCCGCGGGCGTCGTGCACTTCTGGGCGCCGTTCCTCTACCGCTCGCCCTTCTACGCCACCACCGAGGCGGAGGAGAGCGCCCGGGCCCTCCAGCACCTGGAGGACACGATCGCCTTCGAGGGTCCGGCGACGATCGCCGCGATCATCCTGGAGACCGTGCCCGGCACCGCCGGCATCATGACCCCGCCGCCCGGCTACCTCGCCGGCGTCCGCGAGATCTGCGACAAGTACGGCATCGTCTTCGTCCTCGACGAGGTCATGGCCGGCTTCGGCCGCACCGGCACCTGGTTCGCCGCCGAGCACTTCGATGTCGTGCCCGACCTGATGACCTTCGCCAAGGGCGTGAACTCCGGTTACGTGCCGCTCGGCGGCGTCGCCATCAACGCCGAGATCGCCGCCACCTTCGACAAGCGGCCCTACCCCGGTGGACTGACCTACTCCGGTCACCCGCTGGCCTGTGCCGCCGCCGTCGCCACCATCAACGTGATGGCGGAGGAGAAGGTCGTCGAGAACGCCGCCCACATCGGCGAGAACGTCCTCGGGCCCGGGCTGCGCGAACTCGCCGAACGCCACCCGTCCGTCGGCGAGGTCCGCGGCACGGGCGTCTTCTGGGCCCTCGACCTGGTGAAGAACAGGGAGACCCGCGAGCCCCTCGTCCCGTACAACGCGGCCGGCGAGGCCAACGCACCGATGGCCGCCTTCGCCGCCGCCGCCAAGAAGAACGGCCTCTGGCCCTTCGTGAACATGAACCGCACCCACGCGGTTCCCGCCTGCAACGTTTCCGAGGCCGAGGCCAAGGAGGGCCTCGCCGCCCTCGACGCGGCCCTCTCGGTGGCCGACGAGCACACCGCGTAAGCACGCAACGGAGAGGCCCCTTCCGTCTGGACTAGGGTGTCCGGAACCGGACGGAGGGGGCCGAAACCATGCCCGCGAGCGGAGCTGTCACCCGCAACACCTTGCGACAGCAGATCGCGGACGCGCTCCGTGACGAAGTGCTCGCAGGCCGTCTCCAGCCGGGCCGGGAATTCACCGTCAAGCAGATCGCCGAGCAGTACGGGGTCTCCGCCACGCCCGTGCGGGAAGCGCTCGTCGACCTCTGCGCACAGGGCCTCCTCGACTCCGACCAGCACCGCGGTTTCCGGGTCCACCAGTACTCGGTCGACGACTACCGGCGCATGGTCGAAGCCCGGATGCTCGTCGTCGACGGCATCTTCCGCCGGTACGCGCCCGCGACGATCCCCGCCCCGGAACCCGAGCGGGGCATCGGGGTCGCGCTCGTCTCGGTGCGCCGCCGCGGCGAGGCCGCCGCCCGCGCCGCCCGCGCCGGTGACCTCGACGTCCTCATCGGCTACGACATCCGCTACTGGCGCGAGCTGGGTCGGCTGGTCGCCGCCAACGACTACATCGCCGACTTCCTCCACCGGCTCCGCGTCCAGGCCTGGGTCTTCTCCGTGCCCCACCTGCGTTCCGAACGGGACCTCCTGGGCTGGCTCTGGGGCGGGCACGTGGACCTGGTCGACGCGATCGCCCGCGGTGACGCCGGGGCCGCGGTCCAGGTCGTCCGGGACTACAACGCGCACTCGATGGAATGGGCGGACCGCCTGGAGCAGCGGGCGCGGTGATCCGCACCGCGGCATCGGGCCGGGTTGAGCCCGGGCCTTCGGGGGCAGGTCCCCAGCGGGTGGGCCTCGCCGGCCCGGCCGACTACCCTGGCCGTCCCTGCAACTGACGGAGAGCGAGCCTCCCTTGGCCTGTGACCTGTGGCTGGTCCCCCTCGTCGACGTGCTGTGCCACAGCCCCGACAACCCCTTCGCGGAAGAGATCGCCGCCTACGACGCCGTGCTGACCGCCTCGGGCCTGCCGACCGTGCCCGTCTACGCGTACATGCCGGGGCTCTCCGGCGACGTCGCTCCGGTCGCCGGCTTCGACTACACCGCCCTGCACTTCCTGCGCCGCGCCTATCTACTCCAGATGTGCGGACTGCCGGTCGAGCCGGTCGGCGAGCTCGGCGGGGACTACGAGCAACTCCTGGAGATGTTCGAGGCGACCGCCCAACAGTCGCACCTGGTCTGGCACTACGACCATGCCGGCGCGTACGTGCCGGTGGACTTCCCGGTGCCGCTCGCCAGCGACGAACTCCTCGAGGGCGGAGGCCCGCTCGGCTCCTCGTACGGGCTGCTGCGGGAGCTGGAGTTCGTGGCGCCGGCGATAGGAATCGACCCGGCGAACCCGCCGGCGGCGCCCGAGCCGCCGGAGCGGCCGACCACCCTGGAGGAGCCGGCCGCGGCCGTCCCCCAGGACGACCACCCCTTCGCACGGGAACGGCACGTCTGGCTGGGCCTGCACGCGGCGGCGACCCGGAGTCTGGCCCAGGGATCGATGATCATCCTGAGCTGAGGCGTCGGGTTCCCCGGAGGCTTTCCGGCGGGCTCGGGGGCCGCCCCCCCAGGGGGGCGGGCCACGCCCCTAACCCGTCGGAGCCTCCGGGGCCGGTCTAACGTGCCTCCGGGGGGCGCTGGCGCGGCATGTTGGGACGCGTGCCCGGGGGCAGGGGGAAGCGACCCGAGGGGGGCGGGCTCTCCGCCCGGGGCGGCACCACGCCGACCGACTGGAGCGCCAGCGGCGCCGGACCCGAGCGGAACTCGACCATCCAGTCCGCGGTCTCCGCCCGGACCAGCTCCGTCACGTCCTCCGAGAAGCGCCGCAGCACCCCGAGGCACCGCCCGGCGGCCTCGCTCGCGGTTCCCTCCGTGGGACCCAGGACCTCGCGGACGCTCTCCGAGGCCCAGTCGAACTGCAGCGTCTGCAGTCGGCGCTGCACGGCCTGGGCCGTCGCCACGTCCCTTATCCAGCCGGACGTCAGTCCGAAGTACCGGTCACAGGCCATGCAGGCGGCACCGAGCAGCAGCGACAGATAGCCCCAGCCGGCGGTGCCCTCGGCGGCTCCGGTCAGGTCGAGCAGCGGGAGCGCGGCTCCCGCGATCACTCCGACGGCCGTGCCGACCCGCAGGATCCGGGCGCAGCGGCGCTTCCAGACGCGGTCGGAGAGGTACCACTCGACGGTGCGCAGGGCATTGCCCTCGACCCAGCGGTACAGCTCGTCGAGCCGCTCGGCCGGCTCTCCCCAATCGCCCAGGGGGAACGGCGTACCGGTCAGATCACGTTGGACGTCGCCCCCGGGCTGCCCCGGCGGCTGCATCTCCGGCTGCTGGCTCACCGGGGGACTCCTCTGTTCAGCTCAGCGCTCGTGTCCTTCTGTGACGTGCGGTGCACGTGGTGCCTGCCCTTCCTACCGCCGAATGGTGGGCGATGGGCCCGGAATCCCGGGATCTCCGCCCGCAAGAGGGTGTTGATCAGGTAGAGGAGCCCGCAGTTTCTCACTCGAAAGTGTTGCGTCGGCACCCCGGTCGGCAAGCACGTAGGCTCGGCGTACCGACGTCCGAAGACCCGTAGGAGTGAGTGACCGTGATCCCCGGTGGTGGCCAGCCCAACATGCAGCAGCTTCTCCAGCAGGCCCAGAAGATGCAGCAGGACCTCGCCCGGGCCCAGGCGGAGCTCGCCGCGACCGAGGTGGACGGCCAGGCGGGCGGCGGTCTGGTCAAGGCCACCGTCACCGGTTCCGGTGAGCTGCGCGGCCTGGTGATCGACCCCAGGGCCGTCGACCCGGAGGACACGGAGACGCTGGCCGACCTGGTCCTGGCCGCCGTCCAGGCCGCCAACGAGAACGCCCAGCAGCTCCAGCAGGCGAAGCTCGGCCCGCTGGCGCAGGGCATGGGCGGGATGCCGGGCCTGGGCTTCTGACCCGTACACCTTCTAAGGCTGGTTTCCAGCCACTACCGTAGGAATCAAGCACCTCCGAGAAGGGCGTTCCGTTGTACGAAGGCGTGGTTCAGGACCTCATCGACGAACTGGGCAGATTGCCCGGCGTCGGTCCCAAGAGCGCGCAGCGGATCGCCTTCCACGTCCTCCAGGCCGAGCCCACCGACGTCCGGCGGCTCGCACAGGCGCTCCTGGAGGTCAAGGAGAAGGTCAGGTTCTGCGCGGTCTGCGGCAACGTGGCGCAGCAGGAGCAGTGCAACATCTGCCGGGACCCGCGTCGCGACCTCGCCGTCATCTGTGTGGTCGAAGAGCCCAAGGACGTCGTGGCGATCGAGCGGACGCGCGAGTTCCGGGGGCGGTACCACGTCCTCGGCGGCGCGATCAGCCCGATCGAGGGCGTCGGCCCGGACGACCTGCGCATCCGCGAACTGCTCGCGCGGCTCGCGGACGGCACGGTCACCGAGCTGATCCTCGCGACCGACCCGAACCTGGAGGGCGAGGCCACCGCGACGTACCTGGCGCGGATGATCAAGCCCATGGGCCTGAAGGTCACCCGACTCGCCAGCGGTCTCCCGGTCGGCGGCGACCTGGAGTACGCCGACGAGGTGACCCTCGGCCGTGCCTTCGAGGGGCGGAGGCTGCTAGATGTATGACGACAGGGCCGGCGCGCTCCCCCGAGCGCTCTCAGGGAGGCTGCTCGATGTCTGACGCCACACTGCACTCCGTCACGCAGGATCCGGACGACTTCGCGGTCCAGATCGCCGACTCGATCGAGAGCTTCATCGTCGCGACCACCGAGGTCGCCAAGGGCGACGAGCCGGACAGTGCGGTCCCCTTCCTGCTCCTGGAGGTCTCCCAGCTGCTCCTCGCGGGCGGCCGGCTCGGTGCGCACGAGGACATCGTCCCCGACGAGCGGTACGAACCGGACACGGGCCCGGAGCCGGACGTGGACGAGCTGAGGGAGCGGTTCGCGGTCATCCTGGACCCGGTCGACGTCTTCTCCGAGGTCTTCGACCCCTACGAGCCGCGCAAGGCCCCCGTTCCGGCCCGGATCTCCGACAACCTCGCCGACATCATCACCGACCTGCGCCACGGCCTCGCCCACTACCGGGCGGGCCGTACCAGCGAGGCGCTGTGGTGGTGGCAGTTCTCGTACTTCTCCAACTGGGGTCCCACCGCCTCGGCCACCCTCCGCGCCCTCCAGTCCCTCGTGGCCCACGTCCGCCTCGACCAGCCGCTCGCGGCCCTCGACGGCCTCGACACGGACGAGGACCTCACCGAGGACGATCTCGCGGAGGAGGCGGGCCGCGTCATGCTGGAGGAGATCGCCGCCCCGCTGGGCCTGCGCGCCCGCACCGTCCGGAAGTAGCGGACCGCAAGGCCCGGACCCCGCCCGGGGCGGGGTCCGACACGCGCGTCCCGGCCCCTCGGCCCCCATCGCCCATCCGGCGGCGGGGGCCGGCGCCGTTCATCCGCCCGGCCGGTCACCGGTACGGCCTCCGCGGGCCGGTGCGAAGGGCCCTCGACGCCTCCGGTCGTGGCGAACCCGCGGCCGGGGGCCGGGCCCGGGAAACGGTCCGATGTTCGGAAGATCGGCTCATGTGATCACTCTCCGAGCACCTCATCTCAGCATGCGATATCACGCTGGCGTTTCCGGGGCCCTCGATAAACTGAGGCGATCGCAGCGCCGGCTGCGGCACAAACTGAGCGAGGAGCGCACGTGGGCCTTGTCGTGCAGAAGTACGGAGGCTCCTCCGTTGCCGATGCCGAAGGCATCAAGCGCGTCGCCAAGCGGATCGTGGACGCCAAGAAGAACGGCCACCAGGTGGTCGTCGTGGTTTCCGCGATGGGCGACACGACGGACGAGTTGATCGATCTCGCCGAGCAGGTATCCCCGATCCCTGCCGGGCGTGAATTCGACATGCTGCTGACCGCCGGAGAGCGGATCTCCATGGCCCTGCTGGCCATGGCGATCAAAAACCTGGGCCACGAGGCCCAGTCGTTCACGGGCAGCCAGGCCGGTGTCATCACCGACTCGGTTCACAACAAAGCGCGCATCATCGATGTCACACCGGGGCGCATCCGCACCGCCCTCGACGAGGGCAACATCGCCATCGTCGCGGGCTTCCAGGGCGTGTCCCAGGACAAGAAGGACATCACCACGCTGGGCCGCGGCGGCTCCGACACCACCGCCGTGGCGCTCGCCGCGGCGCTCGACGCCGAGGTCTGCGAGATCTACACGGACGTCGACGGCGTCTTCACCGCCGACCCGCGCGTGGTGAAGAAGGCGAAGAAGATCGACTGGATCTCCTTCGAGGACATGCTGGAGCTCGCCGCCTCGGGCTCCAAGGTGCTGCTGCACCGCTGCGTCGAGTACGCACGCCGCTACAACATCCCGATCCACGTCCGCTCCTCCTTCTCGGGGCTGCAGGGCACCTGGGTCAGCAACGAACCGCTCTCCGACGCAAAGGACCAGAAGGTGGAGCAGGCCATCATCTCGGGTGTCGCCCACGACACCTCGGAGGCGAAGATCACCGTCGTCGGCGTGCCGGACAAGCCGGGCGAGGCCGCGGCCATCTTCCGCGCCGTCGCCGACGCCGAGATCAACATCGACATGATCGTGCAGAACGTGTCCGCCGCCTCCACCGGTCTGACGGACATCTCCTTCACCCTTCCCAAGGCCGAGGGCCACAAGGCGATCGAGGCCCTGGAGAAGGCGAAGGTCGCGATCGGCTTCGACTCGCTCCGCTACGACGACCAGATCGGCAAGATCTCCCTGGTCGGCGCGGGAATGAAGACCAACCCCGGCGTCACCGCGGACTTCTTCCGCGCGCTGTCCGACGCGGGCGTGAACATCGAGCTGATCTCCACCTCCGAGATCCGCATCTCGGTCGTCACCCGCGCCGACGACGTCAACGAGGCCGTGCGCGCCGTCCACACCGCCTTCGGCCTGGACAGCGACTCGGACGAGGCCGTCGTCTACGGAGGCACCGGTCGATGACGCCGAAGCCGACGCTCGCGGTCGTCGGTGCGACCGGAGCCGTCGGCTCGGTGATGCTCCAGATGCTCACGCACCACGCGGACGTCTGGGGTGAGATCCGTCTCCTCGCCTCCTCCCGTTCGGTCGGCCTCAAGGCCTCCGTGCGGGGGGAGGAGTGCGAGGTCCTCGCACTGAGCGAGGAGAACCTGGAGGACGTCGACCTCGCCCTCCTCCTCGTGCCCGATGCCGTCGCGGAGCAGTGGGCACCGATCGCCGCCGCCAAGGGCGCCGTCGTCGTGGACACCTCCGCGACCTTCCGGGACGATCCCGACGTGCCGCTCGTCGTCCCCGAGATCAATGCGCACGCGGCCCGCGTCCGTCCTCGGGGCATCGTCGCGAGCCCCGGCTGCACCACCCTTGCGCTGATCGTCGCCGTGGGCGCCCTGCACGCCGAGTTCGGCCTCTCCGAACTGGTCGTCACCGCCCAGCAGGCCGCCGGTGGGGCCGGCGCCGGGCAGGCGGGCGTGGACGCGCTCCGCGCCCAGCTCGGCCTGGTGGCCGGCGACGGAGACCTGGGCACCCATCCCGGAGACGTGCGCCGCGTCGTCGGGGAGAACACCGGACCTTTTCCCGGCCCCCTCGCCCTCAACGTCCTGCCCTGGGCGGGCACCCCCGGCTCCGACGGAGCCTCCTCAGAGGAGGAACACGTCCGCGACGAGACCCGCCGGATCCTCGACCTCCCCGCCCTGCGGATCGCCGCCACCTGTGTCCGGGTGCCCGTCGTGACGGGCCACTCCGTCTCGGTGCACGCCCGTTTCGAACGCCCCGTTCCGGTCGGGCGCGCCCACGAGGTCCTGGCCACCTCGCCCGGCGTCGTGCTCTACGACGACCCGGCAGCGGGCGACTTCCCCACACCCGTGGACGTCGTCGGCACCGACCCCGTCTGGGCCGGTCGGGTCAGGCGTTCCATGGACGACGAGAAGGCGCTCGACTTCTTCGTCTGCGCCGACAACCTCCGCAAGGGCGCCGCCCTCAACGCGCTCCAGATCGCCGAATCGATCGCCACGACTTTGTAGGATCGGTGCACGTCCTGTGAGCAAAAAGGCGTCAAATAGCTCTTGAACTGCGGCGATGCCGTGTTCGACGATGCACTTCCCCCGTGCCGCAACCAGAGTCGGGCGGGGCGCGTCTCTGCGCGCACCCACAACCGTGTGGCGCAGGACACGCTGAAAACGGGGGCATCGGGGGAGAACGGTTACGCATGAGGACGAACGGATCGTCGTCGAAAAGCGTGGCGGACGCGTACAACCCTTTGGGGGGGACGCGTGTCCAACAGGCGTGGCAGAGGTACTCGACATCGCGACCATCGCCCCGCTGCGCCGCGCGGGCACGGCGGTGCTCCCCGTGCGGAGCGGCGCCGTCGGCCCCGTGCGCGGTTCCGCGGTCCGGCCGTCCCGGCGCCCGCGCGCATTCGGCGGCATGCCGGTGATCGCCCCCGTGCCCACCGAATCCCGCACCGTCGGGGCGGACGGCATCCCCGGGCCCCGGAAGAGCGCCGAGACGGCCGCACCGGCCACCGGCACCACCGTCGACCACCTGACGGAGACCTACCGCGCCCATTACCGGTCGCTGCTCGGCCTCGCGGCGCTCCTCCTCGACGACACGGCCTCCTGCGAGGACGTGGTCCAGGAGGCGTTCATCCGCGTCCACTCGGCCCGCAAACGGGTGCGCGAGCCCGAGAAGACGCTCGCCTATCTGCGGCAGACCGTCGTGAACCTCTCCCGGTCCGCACTGCGCCGCCGCATCCTCGGCCTGAAGCTGCTGTCCAAGCCGATGCCGGACATGGCCAGCGCGGAGGAGGGGGCGTACGAGCAACTGGAGCGCGAGGACCTGATCAAGGCCATGCGCGGACTTCAGCGGCGCCAGCGCGAGGTGCTCGCCCTGCGCTACTTCTCCGACATGACCGAGGTCCAGGTCGCGGAGACGCTCGGAATATCCCTGGGCTCGGTGAAGGCCTACGGCTCGCGTGGCATCGCGGCACTGCGCGTCGCCATGGGAGCGACCACGTGAGCCAGCGATCAGACAGGGACGGAGTCGCCCACGAAGGCCGTGGGGGCGACGACGTCCCCGAGAGGCGTGCCGTCGAAAGCGCGCCCGAGGGGGATCCTGTCCCTGGCGCGGAGCCGGTGTGTGACATCGAGAAGCCCGGTGGCGCAGAGACGGTGTGTGGTACCGGAACGGCGCGCGCCGCGGAAGCGGTGTGTGACGGGGGCGCGGTGGGGGAGGGCGAGCGCGATGCTGCCGTCCCCGCCGCAGATGAGCAGGACGCCCTGGAAGAACGTGACGAGCTGAGTGGACAGCGCATGGTGAAGATCGAGCCCGGGCCCGGCGAGGGCGACGAGGAGCTCGCGCTGCGGCGGCTTTTCCAGGACGCGGTGAGCGGCCTGGAACCCTCCCTCGGCTCGCTGGAGCACCTCCACCGTGCCGTGCCGGCCCGGCGCGCCCGCAGGCGGCAGGTGGTCGTCGGCGCCGCTGCTGCCGCCGTCCTCATCGGCACGGCCATCCCCGCCTTCGTGCACGTCGCCGCGTCCGGCGGGATCTCCGCCGCCAACCCCGTGAACGCCGGCCACGGCGAGCAGTCCCAGGGCGGCACCGGCATCGAGACCGGCACCGAAGGGGGCCAGAGCACCAAGGCCCCCACGAGCAGCGCATCGCACGGGCCCGGCGACGGCGCTTTCAGCGCCGGGAAGGCACAGAGCCCCGGCACCGGTGCCACCGGCGGGGGCCAGCCGGATTCGCAGGGTGAGAAGCCCAGCGACACCCCGCGGTGCGCCGTCGACCAGCTCGCGGTCACCGCGGTGCGCACCGCGGCTCCCGGCAGCGGGGGCAGGGTGCAGGGCAGTTTCCGCACGGTGAACGTCTCGGACCGGAACTGTCTGGTCGACGGCTCGGGCATCGTCGGCTTCGAGGCCCGAGGGGCGGCTGACCCGGGGCGGATCTCGGTGGTCCGCCACACCGCGGGGGACGGCGGCAGCGGACTGCCCGACCCTTCGCAGGAGCTGTCGTCCCTCGTGCTGAAGCCGAACGAGGGCTACGAGGTGAAGTTCGTCTGGGTGCCGAGCGACACCTGCCCGAGCTCCCCCGTGACGCCGACGCCCACCCCGACCGCTCCGTCCGAGCCGCCGGTCACGCCGACCCCGACGCCCACCCCGACGGGCGGGACGGCCACGCCGGAGACGAGCGCGGGCACCAATTCCGGAGGCACGGGCACGGGCACGGGCACCGGCACCGGACCGGCCGCCGAAGCGGAGGACGGCACGGGCCTCGGCCCCCAGCTCGTCCTCGACGACGGGGCACCGGCCGAGGGCAGCGTTCTGGTCAGCCACACCGCGGAGCCGGGTGGGCCGATGGCCGCGGCGACCATTCCGAACGCCTGCTCCGGGACCATCTACCGGACCGGGGTCCTGGCCGCCTCGTGAGCGCAGCGACCCCCGCCCCCACCGGGGCGGGGCCCTGCCGGCCCCGGGTGCGCTACAGGCCCAGCGCCTCGTCGCGGGAGGCCTCCGCCTCGCGGCGCACGAGACGGAACCACATGAAGACGACGAAGCCCGCGAAGACGAACCACTCCGCCGTGTAGCCGAGGTTCTGGAAGGCCTTCGCGTCCAGGCCCGTGCCCGCCGCGGCCACCGCCGGGACCGGGGTGAGCCCGGCGGGGGAGTCCGTGAGGGTGATCCACGCGTCGTAGACGTCGTCCGTGACCAGGTTCACGAGGGATGCCGCGCTGATCATGCCGAGCTGCCCCTCGGGCAGCCCGCCCGCCGTGCGGACGCCCTTCGTGCCGGCGTTCTCCGAGGCCTGGAGCGCGCCCACCACCGTCACCTCGCCGGTCGGCGGGGCGGGGGCCTCCGCGCCCTTGGGGAGCCAGCCCCGGACCACCGGCAGGGATCGGCCGCCGTCCGTCCTCAACATGGTCAGGACGTACGAGCCGGTCCGGCCGTCCAGCTCGCGGTCCGGCACGAGGAACTGCTCCCCGAACCGGCCGCTGGCCCGCGCCGAACGGCCCGAGGTCTCCTTGTCCACCGGCAGCAAGGACTCCAGCGACTCGGCCTCCAGGGCGCTCGCGGCCGGCCGCTGTTCGGCCTCCCGGTGGGAGTCGACGCGGTCCTCGAACTTGCCGAGCTGCCAGGTGCCCATGAACACGCAGAACGGGATCGCGAGGAGGACGAAGACGTTGATCCCCCACCAGCGGGGTGTTCTCAGGAACCGGTACACGCCCCCACGGTACGCAAGCGGACTCAGCCCCCTGCAGGCCGGGTCCCCAGGTGTCTGGCCGCGAAGTCCAGGTCCAGGGCGACCTGCTTGATCCGCTCCTCCACCACCAGGGAGCCGTGGCCCGCGTCGTACCGGTACACGTCGTGGGTCGCGCCCCGGGCCACCAGCCGGTCGACGTAGTTGTCGATCTGGCGGATCGGACAGCGGGGGTCGTTGACGCCCGCCGAGATATGCACCGGGGCCTTCACCGCGTCCACGTAGGTGAGCGGTGACGAGGCCGCATAGCGCTCGGGCACTTCTTCGGGGGAGCCGCCGAGGAGCGTCCGGTCCAGTGCCTTGAGGGCCTCCATCTCGTCCTCGTAGGCCGTCACGTAGTCCGCGACCGGGACCGCCGCGAGGCCGACCGCCCAGTCGTCCGGCTGGGTGCCCAGACCGAGCAGCGTGAGGTAGCCGCCCCAGGAACCGCCGGCGAGGACGAGCCGCTCCGGGTCGGCGAGGCCGCTGTTCACGGCCCAGGCACGGACCGCTGCGATGTCCTCCAGCTCGATCAGTCCGACCCGGTGCTTGAGCGCGTCCGTCCACTCCCGGCCGTACCCCGTGGAACCCCGGTAGTTCACCCGCACCACCGCGTACCCGTGGTCCACCCAGGCAGCCGGGCCGGACGCGAAGGCGTCGCTGTCGTGCCAGGTGGGGCCGCCGTGCACCTCGAAGACCGTCGGGAAGGGGCCCTCGCCCTCCACCGGCCGCTGCACGAGGGCGTGGACCCTGCCGCCGGGACCCTCCACCCACACGTCCTCCACCGGCACGGACGGCGGGGCCTTCGGGCCGGGCGGGTCCAGGACGACGCCACCGGCCGTGGAACGCACCACCGGCGGCTCGGCGGTGGAGGACCACAGGTACTCCACGGAGCCGTCCGGCCGGGCCGTGGCGCTCGACACCGAACCGGTCGGGGTGTCCACCCGGACCAGGGCGCCCGTCGAGATCTCGTACCGCCACAGCTCGCTGCGGGCCTCGAAGCCGTGCACGACCAGCAGGCCCGAGCCGTCCGGGTACCACTCCGCCGACACGTCGCCCGGCAGGTCGAGCCGCAGGTCCGTCTCGGCGCCCGTCGCCACGTCCCAGAGCATCGGCTCCCAACGGCCGCGCCGCTGGTGGCCCACGAGCAGTCGGGTGTCCCCGGCCAGCGGGGCGAAGCCGAGGACCGTCAGGCCCAGCTCCTCCGTACCGCCCTTGGTGTCGTCGAGCTCGGCCACCACCTCCACGCCCGGGCCGGTGACCCGCAGCACGCGCAGCGCGGAGTGCATCGCGTCCCCGTGCTCGGTGTGCTCGACCGCGACCAGCGAGCCGTCGTGCGACAGGTCGCCGACGCCCGCCGACTCCCGGTGCCGGTAGACCTCCACCGGTGCGGTGGCCCCCGGGCGCACCAGGTGGACCGTCGAACCGTCCTCGTCCGTGGACCGGCCGACGACGACCGTGCCCTCCCGGCCGAGGGCGAGACCGGCCGGATAGGAGGCGGCGAGACCGGGCACGGCGGGCTCGTCCGGGCCGCCCGCGAACGGCTGACGCATCCACACCCCGAACTCGTCCCCGTCGGTGTCCGCGAACCACCAGATCCACCTGCCGTCCGGCGACAGCGTGCCGTCCGTCGTCCCGTTCGGCCGGTCGGTGGCCTGCCGCTGCTCGCCGCTCGTCCGGTCCCAGGCGTACAACTCGTACGTCCCGGTCGCGTTCGACACGAACAGCGAACGGTCCGGGGCCTCCTCGGCCCACTCGGGCAGTGAGACGCGGGGCGCCCGGAAGCGCTGCTCCCACAGGGGGACGTCGATGTGCTTGCTCTCCGTGGTCATGGCTCCCATCATGCTCCGGGCGGCCGACAATCGGGTCGCGTCCCCCTCAACCTGTGGATAACCTCGCCGGCATGTACTCCCCGACCCCCGAGGACTGGCGCGAGGCCAACCGTGCGCGCTGGGACGAGCGCGTCCCGATCCACGCGGCGGGCGCGTTCTACGACCTCGACTCCTTCCGCGCGGGCAAGGACGCCCTGCGGGGGTTCGAGCTCGCCGAGGTCGGCGACGTCACCGGGCGCTCCCTGCTCCACCTCCAGTGCCACATCGGTCTGGACACCCTCTCCTGGGCCCGCCACGGCGCCGCCCGCGTCGTCGGCCTGGACTTCTCCGAACCGGCCGTCGAGGCGGCCCGCTCGCTCGCCGCCGACCTGGACCTCTCGCAGGACCGGGCCGCCTTCGTGGCCGCCGACGTGTACGACGCCGCGGAGGCCGTCCCGGACCGCGCGTACGACATCGTCTACACCGGCACCGGAGCCCTGTGCTGGCTGCCCGACATCGACCGGTGGGCCGAGACCGCGGCCTCCCTCGTCGCCCCGGGAGGCTTCCTCTACGTGGCCGAGTTCCATCCGCTGACCGATTCCCTCGACGACGAGACCGGCAGCCGGGTGGTGCACGACTACTTCGTCCGCGATCCATGGGTGGACACCACGCCGGGAACGTACGCCGACCTCGACGCGGTCACCGTCCACAACCGCAGCGTGGAGTGGGTGCACCCGGTCGGCGCGGTCGTCACGGCGCTCGCCAAGGCGGGCCTGCGCATCGAGTTCCTGCACGAGCACGACGTCTCGCTCTTCCCCCGCTACGGTGCCCTCCAGCGGCACGAGGACGGGTACTACCGCTTTCCCGTGGACCGGCCCCGGGTTCCCCTGATGTACTCGATCAAGGCCTCGCGCCCGGTCTGAGGCCGCTGCCGAAGACCGCCGGCGGGCGGTCCGGGCCGCTGCCCGGCCTTCCGGGGCCCTGGGTCAGGGGGCGCCGTCGGGCCCGAGCCTGATGACGGCCCGCCCGCTGCCGAGGTCCACCGTCGAATGGCGCGGCGGGGCCCCGTCCTCCTCGTCGTCGCGCACCAGCAGGGCGCTCTGCCGTTCCTTGAGCTCGTTCTTCCTGCCCTGCGAGAAGGTGGCGTGCAGCTGCTCGAAGCCCGTCGAGGAGACCTGTCCGGTGCGCTTGCCGCGCCCGGTCAGGCGCAGGAACTGATCGGCGAAGGCGATCGCGGTCAGCACGACGACGAGGCCGGGAAGCGTCATGAACACGGCGAATTCCACCGGTCCATCAGAGCACGCGGGGCCGCCTCCGGTCGGGCGGATTCCCCGGTGTGCGCGGGTCTCTTCGGCCGATCCCCCGAAAAGCCTGGGCCTGGACACCGGGAGGCCCCAGGATGTGGACCAGGGCGTATAGGTTCAGGCCGCGAAGCTGGCTGGTTTTCAATGGGCCCGTTTCCCGTCGCCACGGCGGGGACGGGAGAGCGACACGGGGGCTGACACACATGGCGGCAGGAGAGCCGGCGGAGACCGAGCGCCTGTGGGGCGAACCCGTCAGCGCGGCACAGATCGCCGCGGCCGAGCACGGTTACGAGGGCTGCGGGCCGGTCGAACGGCTGCTGTGGGAGCGCTTGTCGGTCTTCGAGGGGCCCTTCGCCCGGGAGGCCGTCCGCGAGGTCTGTGCGGCCGGCCCCCTGTCCGCCCGGACCGTCGAGGTCGCCCTGGACCGTCTCGCCCCCTTTGCCCTGCTCCCCGTGGACGACCTGTTCGACGGCGAGGACGGACCGTCCCGCTACTGGATGCCGCATCCGATGCGGGCCGTGGGCGCCCGCCGGCTCACCGCACGCGGCGAACGCCCGGCGGTGGTGCTCCGTCACCGGCGGTGGTGCGTGAAGGTGGCCCGACGGGCCGCCGACTGGTGGCAGCGGGGCCGTCAGCTCGATGCCCGGGACCTCGCGCTGCGCGACCTGCCCGACCTGGCTGCGGCCATGGACCCGACCACCGCACCGTCCTCGCCGGGAACCGAGGCCGGGACGTCCGTCGAGATCGCGGTCTCCCTGTGGTTCCTGTGGGTGGCCTGCGGGAGGAACGCCGAGGGCCGCGCCCGGTTGTGGCACGCCCTCAACCTGCAATCGGGGCCGCCACCCGCCCGCGCCCTCTGGCTGGCCGCCTTCTTGGAGTTGGAGGCGGGACGCCCCGAGGACGCCGACCCGCTTCTCGCCCGGGCGTGGGCGGCGGCCGTACGGGACGGCGACGGGCACTGCCTGGCGGTCCTCGCCCATCTGCGCGGCGCCACGGCCCTCTACCAGGGGCGCACCCGTGCGGCGGCGGCCGAGTTCCGGGACGCACTGGACCAGATGGACGGCCAACCGGAGTTCGGACCCACCCGGCGGGCCTGCTGGGTCGGCCTCGCGCTGGCCCTGTGCCGGTCCGATCCGGAGGCCGCGCAGGAGGCGCTGGACGAGGGGGACCAGGACCGTGAGAGCCGATGGGTCCGGGTGGGCCGCGACCTGTTCGCCGATGCCTGGGCGTACCACGTGCGGGCCGAACTCGGCGCTTGGGAAGGGGACCGGGCGCGGGCCGCCGAGTACGCCAGGACGGCGCTGCGGGAACACCTGCGGCTCGGTTCGGCGGCGGGCGCGGCCTGTGCGGCGGAACTCCTGGCCCAGATGCGGGTGATGGAGGGGAAGCGCGACTCGGCGGCCCATCTGCTCGGCGCGGTCGACCTGTTGCGTTCCTCGGTCTTCGACGAGTCGTACCGACCGGCGGAGCACTGCACGGTGACGCGGAACCGCGGCGAGACGGCCCTCCGGTCGCTGCTCGACGATCCGGAGCTGCGGAGCGCGTACGAAGAGGGAGCACGGCGCGGCCTGTTCGCGCTGGCGGGCGAGGCGTAGGGCCTGGGATCCGCTGCGACGGACGGGGCGCGGAACCTGCTGTCGGGGGTGGGGCGCCGCGCGTTGTCCGTGCCGGTGTCTACGATGCCGGAATGTTCGCCTTCGCCGTGGCCGCCGCCTTTCTGTTGCTCTTCGGGATCGGTGTGCTGCGCGACCGGCGCCGCTTCGGCAACGCCGTCTACCTCGGTCTCGCCGTCACCTTCCTCGGGATCGGCCTCCTCGCGAGGATCGACGAGACCCGGCCCGGGCTCGCCGAGACCGTGATGGTCGCCCTGCTGCTGGTGCTCGGCATCGGACCGGTCGTCCTCGCCGGGCTGCTCTGTGCGAACGGAGTGAAGATGGTGCGCAAGGAGGGCAGGCGCCCGGCCAACCTGCTCGCGCTCCTCGCCGGCCTCGGCATGTTCGGGGTGATGGCCCTGACGGTGGTGACGGCCGTCACCGGCTCGCCGGTCCTGGGACTGCTCACGAGCACCACCCTGCTGGTCCTCGGCTACGTCTCGTTCCTCTTCGTCTGCTTCGTCGGCTACGCGTTCCTGTACGGCCGGATGAGGATCCGCCGGGACGCCGACTACGTGGTGGTCCTCGGCTCCGGCCTGATCGGGGGCCGTCGGGTGCCACCGCTGCTCGCGAGCCGTCTCGACCGGGGGCGGCAGGTGTACGAGAAGCTCGCCGAACGCGGCGGCGAGCCGCCCGTCCTCATCACCTCGGGCGGGCAGGGCCCCGACGAGGAGTTGCCCGAGTCCCACGCGATGGCCGACTACCTGATCGACGGCGGCTTCCCGGCCGCGGCGGTCGTGCGCGAGGACCGCTCGCGCACGACCGAGGAGAACATGCTCTTCAGCAAGGAGTTGATGGAGCGCGAGCGGCCCGGCTCCTCCTGCGTGATCGTCACCAACAACTTCCATGCCTTCCGTGCCGCCCTGATGGCCAGGAAGGCGGGCCTGGACGGCCAGGTGGTGGGTTCGCCGACCGCCGCCTACTTCTGGCCCTCGGCGACCTTGCGGGAGTTCGTTGCCGTCTTCCTCCAGTACAAGGTGGTCAACTTCGGGATCTGTCTGCTGCTGGTCCTGCTGGGGGCCCTGGCGTGGGGGGTGCGCTGAGCAGGTGCCGTCCGGCCCGTCGTGGTCTCCAGGGTCCGCTCACGGGGTGACGATCGGGAACTGGGCGTCGGGCTTGGTGACGTACGAGAAGAGACGGGCGAGCAGCGCCGGGTCGCCCTCCACCCCGATCCCGAGTTCCTGGAGGTCCCTGCCGGCGAGGAGGCCGAGGAGCTGCACCTTCGCGAGGGTGAGGCCCAGCCCGGCGGGCGTGCGCGGCTCGTCGACCACCCGGTGGGTGAGGACGCCGTTGCGCAGGGTCAGCCGCCGTCGTTCACCCTCCTCCGGGGGACCGTCGGTCAGGATCAGATCGATCGTCAGGTCCTCGTCCCAGGCGCGCGGTCCGTCGATCGCGACGGCGATCGAGTCGATCAGCATCGGGACGGTGAGGGCCACCGACATCTCGGGGTTGGTCATGTCGACCATGTCGCCGGTGACGCCCTCCCGGAGCTCCTGGGCGCCGCGCAGGTAGAAGTTGCGCCAGGTGGCGTTCTCGGCCCCGTACCCGAGCTCCTCGTACACCCTGGCGAGGGCCCGCTTCGCCTCCTCGTTCTCCGGGTCGGCGAAGACCACGTGGTTGAGGAGGGTCGCCGCGAACCGCGGATCGCCGTCCTCGGCGTACCCGCGGGCCTTGGCGACGGCCTCGGCGGGCCCGCCCGCCACCTCCACGTACCGCCGCCCGAGTTCCACCGGCGGATGCTCCCACAGGTGGGCCGGGTTCCCGTCGTACCAGCCGAGGTACCGCTGGTAGACCGCCTTGGCGTTGTGGCTCAGCGAGCCGTAGTAGCCGCGGGCGTGCCAGGCCTTCGCGAGGGCGGGCGGCAGCTCGATCCGCTCGGCGATCTCGACGCCCGTGTGCCCCTCGTTGAGCAGCCGGACGGTCTGGTCGTGCAGGTACGCGTAGAGGTCGCGCTGCTCCTCCAGGAACCGCACCACCGCGTCGTGTCCCCAAGTGGGCCAGTGGTGGGAGGCGAAGCCGACGTCGTACCTTCCGTGGAAGTACTCCACGGCCTCGTCCAGGTAGCGGGCCCAGATCCGGGCGTCGCGGACGACCGCGCCCCGCAGGGTCAGCACGTTGTGCATGTTGTGGGTGGCGTTCTCCGCCAGGCACAGGGCACGGTGGTCGGGGAAGAGGAAGTTCATCTCGGCCGGGGCCTCGGTGCCCGGCGTCAGCTGGAAGACGATCCGCACGCCGTCGACGGTCTCCTCCTGACCGGTCGCGGTGACGTCCAGGGTCGGCGGGATCAGGCTGATCGTGCCGGTGGAGGTGTTCTGCCCGAGTCCCACGCCGATCTGTCCGTCCGGCGCCGTCGGCAGGCCGACGCCGTACATGTAGCTCGCCCGGCGGGTCATCGCGTTGCCCGCGTACACGTTCTCGCTGATCGCGTGCTCCAGGAAGCCCACCGGCGCGAGGACCGGGACGCCTGCCTCGGTGCCGTGCGGCAGGACGCCCCGGACCCCGCCGAAGTGGTCGGCGTGCGAGTGGGTGTAGATCACGCCGGTGACCGGGCGTTCGCCGCGGTGCTCCCGGTAGAGCGCGAGGCCGGCGGCTGCGGTCTCCACGCAGATCAGCGGGTCGATGACGATCACTCCGCGCTCGCCCTCGACCAGCGTCATGTTGGAGAGGTCCAGGCCGCGGACCTGGTAGATCCCCTCGGTGACCTCGTAGAGGCCCTGGCGGGCATTGAGCTGGCCCTGCCGCCACAGACTGGGGTGCGCGGTGTCCGGGCACTCCGCGTCGAGGAAGGCATAGGCGTCGTTGTCCCAGACCACCCGGCCGTCGTCGGCCTTCACCACACCTGGCACGAGGGCGCCGAGGAAGCCCCGGTCGGCGTCGGCGAAGTCGGTCGTGTCCTCGAAGGAGGGCAGGGAGTCGCTCATGTGCCTGGTGCTCCGTTCCGCGCGGGCGCTGATCGGCGTACCGCACCATCTGACCACCGGGCCCCGGAGGCCGCACGTCGGCGCGGAGTCCCCTGCTGGCCCTGCGGGAGCGGCGGACCGTACCTAATCTGGAGGTACGCGTGTCCTTCCGGCGACGCGCGCACCACCCCTGCGGTACGGAGGTGGCCCATGGGGCGACGCCACCACTTCCACATCGACTACCTCGGGCACTCGGTCTCCGCGACCGTGCAGACCGGTCACACCACGGTCGTCGAGGTGCTCGTCGACGGCAAGGAGACCGGTTACGCCACGACCAGGGACGACCGGCCGGTGACCGTCGAGGTCGAGCTGCCGACCGATCCGCCGACGCCGCTGTCCGTACGGGCGACTCCTGGACCCGGCGTGCCGCGCTGCCTGCTGCTCCCGGCGGACGACGGGGCCCCGCAGGTGATGGCGCCGCGACTGTATTGAAGGGGGGTGCCGGGCACCGCTGCCGGGCACCGCTGCCGGGCGCTGCGGCCGGGTGCTGCCCAGGAGAGCTGCGTAGAGGGGCTGCCCAGGAGAGCTGATCAGGGTCGCTGCTCAGGAGAGCAGCGACATCCCGATGAGCAGGAAGACCACGAAGGCGATCGCCCCGGCCACCGCGGCGGTCTTGCGGGGACGGCGCCGGGAGAGCTCGGCGAGCCCGCTGCCGGCACTCGACGTGCGCTCGCGCCGACGGCCGGAGGACGCGGCGGCGGACCTGCTCCGCGGCGCGGGGGGCCTGTTCACGGGAGGCGGGGTCGGTGCGGCGACGTGCACCGGTGCGGTCATCGGAAGGGGCGTCGATCCGGCGGCCCGGGGTGCCGAGTGGGAGGGACGGGGTGCCGAGTGGGAGGGACGCGGTGCTGCGGCCCCGGGGTAGGCGCGCCAGCTGCCGGCAGAGAACCAGTCCGCGATCGCCTGCGCAGGAGGGCGCTGCTCCGGTTGCTTGGCGAGCAGGCTCAGCAAGTACGTCTCGAAGTCGGGGGACAAGGACACCCCGAGCTGGCTGGGCGGCGTCGGCGCGGCGTCGATGTGCTGGTAGAGCAGGGCGGTCGCGGTGTCCGCCCGGAACGGGGCGTTCCCAGTGAGGAGTTGATAGAGCACGCAGCCCAACGAATACACGTCGGAGGCGGGCGACGCGGGCTGGCCGAGGGCCCGCTCGGGCGCCAGGTAGAGCCCCGTGCCCACGATCTGACCCGTCGTCGTGAGGGCGGCCGAAGGGTCGTCGACGAACCGGGCGATGCCGAAGTCGGCCAGCTTCACCGTGCCCTCGGCGTCGACGAGGAGGTTGCCCGGCTTGATGTCCCGGTGCACCACGCCCTGCCGGTGAGCCGCTGCGAGCCCGGCAGCGGCATGGGCGGCGACCACGGCGACCCGCTCGGCCGGCAGGACCAGCGGCTGGGAAGGGCTTCCGGCGAGACTGTCGCCCTCCACCAACTCCATGACCAGGAAGAGCTTTCCGTCCCAGGTGCCGAAGTCGAAGACGCCCACCACGTGCGGATGGCTGAGCCGCGCGGCGGTCTGCGCCTCCAGGCGGAACCGGTCACCGGCGGAGGGGTCGGCGACCTGGGCCAGCATCAACTTCACGGCCACCGGGCGCCCCAGGACCTCGTCGGTGGCCTGCCACACCTCGCCCATGCCGCCCCGGCCGATACACACATGAAGCCGATATCGGTCCGCGACCAGCACCTGGAGACCACCCTTTCGACAATCGATCAACCTGATGGAAGGGAACCAGCCTAGAGCCGCCCGACTCCCCTTCTTGCCGCGCTCCCCCTCTCCAGCCCCCCACCGCCACCACCCGCCCCCATCGGCCCTCCCGCCCGAGCCCCTTCCCGGTGCCTCCCCACCCCGTTTCCGACCGGTCGCCGGAGCCCCGCCGCCCCCGTCCGCCCCGCTCCCGCACGGCTTCGACCCCCGCCCGGTGCACGACACCCGAGGCGGGGGTGAACGGAAGGTGTCGCGGCCGGTTAGCATCGCGCCCGGAGCGAACTCCGGTGAACAGGCCCGGAACGGCTCCCGGTGAACACGGGAACGGAGTGGGTCGTGGCACGACCTCGTGTGGGTGTGGCGGTACTGACGATGGGCACGCGCCCTGCCGAGCTGCGGGCGCTGCTCGACTCCGTGGCGCGCCAGGACGAACCCGCCGCCCGGATCGTCGTCGTCGGCAATGGCACCGGCTCGCTCCCGGAGCTTCCCGAGGGCGTGATGGGAGTCGAACTCCCCGAGAACCGGGGCGTCTCCGGCGGCCGGAACGTCGCCATCGAGACGCTGCGCGGGTTCGGTGACGTCGACATCGTGGTCGACCTCGACGACGACGGCCTCCTCGTCGACACGGACGTCTTCCGCCACCTCGTCGACCTGTACGAGGCGGACCCGGCCCTCGGCATCGTCTCCTTCCGCATCGCCGACGAGACCGGCGAGACCCAGCGCCGGCACGTCCCCCGTCTCGGTGCGAAGGACCCGCTGCGCGGCGGCGAGGTGACCACCTTCCTCGGCGGTGGCCACGGCCTGTCGATGCCGATGCTCGACCGGATCGGCGGCTGGCCGGAAGACTTCTTCTTCACCCACGAGGAGACCGACCTCGCCTGGCGGGCCCTCGACGCGGGCTGGAAGGTCCTCTACGCGCCGGAGCTCCTGCTCCAGCACCCCAAGACCAGTCCCGCCCGGCACGCCGTCTACTACCGGATGACCGCCCGCAACCGCGTCTGGCTGGCCAAGCGCAACCTGCCGGCCCCCCTCGTCCCCGTCTACCTGGGCGTGTGGACCCTGCTGACCGTGGCCCGCACCCGCTCCCTACCAGGCCTGAAGGCATGGTTCGGAGGCTTCGTGGAGGGCCTCCGCCGCTCCGCGGGACCCCGTACCCCCATGCGATGGACCACGGTCCTCCACATGACCCGTCTGGGCCGCCCACCGGTCATCTGAGTCCTCTGGGAACATGGCGCCCATGGGTAAGGCAGCGATATCCCGCGGCGACACCGGAGCGGACGACGGAATCGGGGCACGGGTGTGGGTCCTGCCCGTCCCGCCCTCGGCATCGGTGAACGAGTTCGACCTGACCGTCCTGGACGAGGATGAGCACCGCAGGGTGGCGGCCTTCATCCGGGACGCGGACCGTGCCCTCTACGCCTTCGCGCACATCGCGCTTCGGACCGTCCTGTCCCACCTGACCGGTGTGGCGCCGGGCGAACTCCGCTTCGCCCGGGACCCCTGTCCGTGCTGCGGCAAGCCGCACGGACGGCCCGTCCTCACCACCGGGGCACCGGAGTTCTCCCTGTCCCACACCCGGGGGCTGGTCGTGATCGGAACGGCGTCGACCCCGATCGGCGTCGACGCGGAGACCGTGCCCGCACCCGAGGCCGCGGAACAACTCGCGAAGGTGCTGCACCCGGCGGAGCGGGCGGAGCTCGAAGCCTCCCGGCCGGAGGCCCGACCGGGCGTCTTCGCCCGTCTGTGGTCGCGCAAGGAGGCCTACCTCAAGGGCCTGGGCACCGGCCTCGGCCGTGACCTCGCGGCGGACGACGTGCGCCACGGGGTCGAAGGATGGCAGCTCGCCGACCTCGCCGCGGGGCCCGACCACGCGGCTGCCGTCGCGGTCGCCTCCTCGACGCCCTGCGGGGTCAGCGTGCACCACGCGCTTCCGCACCGAGCCCGCGGCTGAGCGCCCTCGCACGGGGGCGGCCCGACCGGATCCGTCCGTGGTCTAGATCCATCCGCGGTCGCGGGCCAACAGGGCCGCCTGGAAGCGGTTCGCCGCCCCCAGGCGCTGCAACAGGTCCGCCACGTACTTGCGGTACGTACGGACCGAGACGCCCACCTCACGGGCCCCGCTCTCGTCCTTCTCCGCCCGGTACATGGTCGCCAGCACCCTGCGTTCGATCTGGCTCAGCTCTCCCTCCGGGCCCGGCCGGGTCGCGACCGCCTCCGCGAGCGTGACGGAGTCCGACCACATCCGCTCGAACAACGAGACCAGATGGGCCACCAGCCCCGCCTCACGGATCACCAGTGCGCCCAGGCGCGGGTTCTGCGGGTCGATCGGGGTCAGTGCGACCCTCCGGTCGAAGACCAGCATCCGCTCCAGCGGCTTCTCCGAGATCCGGATCTCCGCCCCCATCGCCGAGAGCTCCTGGAGGTAGGCAAGCGTCGGGGCGTCCTCCACCGCCGCCGGACGCATCAGCGTGCGCATCGTGATGCCCCGCCGCAGGATCCGGGCGTCCAGCGGTCGTGACGCCTCGATGCTGGCCGCGCTGAGCGCCCCGTGCGGCTGCGTGGTCAGCCCCTCCTCCCGCGTGAAGAAGGTCAGCTCGTCGATCACCGCCCGGACGTTGGGTGTCCCCTCCACCCGCTCGACGGCCGGTCGCTCCGATGCGTCGCGCGTGACCGGACGTCCCGCGTCCCGCTCCGCCAGCAGCGATTCGACGACCCGCTGCTCGGCCGCCACCCGCCGCAGCTCCTCCTGCAACTCCCGCAGCCGCAGGTCGATCAGCCGCTGTACGGCGATCGCGGGCGGCGCCGGCCGGATGCTCCCGTTGTCGGCCAGGGAGGTCAGCTCCATCGAATCCAGCCGCTCCAGCCGCTCCTCCACCTGCGGAACCGGCACCCCGAGGTGCTCGGCCAACACGGGGGGCGCTCCCTCCGCGAGGCGGAGCAGGCACCGGTACAGCTCTTCGTCCTCGGCCGGCATTCCCAGGTGTTCGAGGCTTCCGGCGCGCAATGGATCCCCCTTGTGATGGTGCTCCGCGTGGTCAGCACGGTGGGCCGATCATAGGAACGCGGACACCGGCTGGCCAGCGGGGACGGAGCGGCCCCCACCGGTTTCGCTTCCGCCGCCCCCGCAGCTTGCTGCACGCACGGGTGCAGGAAGTTGCGCCCGGAACCACTCGAACACGACCCTTCGAAAGGGCAGTTTTCTCCCTGTCGGAACGACGAAGGGCCGCGGGCGGAGCAGCGACGCAGAAGGCCGGGCCCGGCGGGCACGCGCGCATCGCGTCGACCCCGTGGAACGGGTCCGCGCCCCGCCCGCCCCCGCCCCGCTCCGGCGGCGGCAGGACGGCGGAGCAGAGAGGAAAGGGACGAGCGCGATGTCGGAGGAGAACCCCCGCAGGGGGACGAACGGTCAACTGGGTGCGACCGCCGCGCTGCTCGCGCTGGCACTCGCCGCCGCCAACGCCTGGCTCTCCGGGGCCGCGCTCGTTGCCGTCATGACGATCGCCGGGCTCGGCTTGGTGGCTTGCGCGGCCAAGGCGGGAGCCGGCATCGCCGCGCGCAGACGATGAGCGACGCCGGCGCCGTGCGGACACCGGCCCCAAAAAACCACTCAGGGGCCCGACCCGCTCTCGCGGATCAGGCCCCTGACCTGGTCTTACTCTGTCGGGGTGGCGGGATTTGAACCCACGACCTCTTCGTCCCGAACGAGGTTCGGTCAAGATCGCTACCGGGTCAGATGGGAATCTTCCCTGGCCAGAGGGGTGGAGTGGGGCGGTCTCGCGTGGCCTGGGCAGGCTTTCGGTGGAAGATCATCTCCCAGATTTCTCCCAGACGGCGGCACGGCAGCGTGTGGCGGAGACTGCGCGCTGCATTGCGTGAGCAAGTTTGCACGGCACAGGCCGATCGGGCTATTTGGCGCTCGGCGGCTTCGGCCACGCTGTGCCCTGTACGGAGGCATCGATGACATCACCGAGCCGAAGCCAAGCAGTGGGACCGGCGTATGAGGCCGGACTGCTGGCGAAGCGGGACCATGCTTCGTCGTTGTCGCCGAGCGCGGACAGCACGACCGCGGCGACGGCCTTGTGGGCGCTTCTGCACCGGTCGCCCCCGACCGTGAGGACCGTCCATGCGGGAAGGGCGCGTATGAGTTCCGGTGTGCAGTCCTGCAACTCCAGCACCAGCCGAGCCCATGTCTCCCGGAGATGGGGACCTCCGCCAAGATGCCTGCGCAGGTTTGTGGTGATCCGAGACAGCGCCGTCTCTGGTGCGGAGTGGCGTGCCAGGACATCCGAGAAGGAGAGCTTCGGCCGGTACGCGTGCGAGGCGAAGGAGAGCAGGGCCTTCTCGACGAGGGTGTCATTGCCTGAGTGGCGGTCCAGATAATCGAGCAGCACTTCTTCGGAAGCGCGGCTCAACTCGGCCACGGTGACCTGCTCGGGATCCCCGAGTGCCGACTTGCGTGCTGCCGTGGCGGGATCGCCCAGGATCCGTTCGATGGCGGCGCGCATCTCGGTGAGCTGTTCATCGTCGCGCTGCTGGGCGAAGTCGCGGAGTTCCCACCGGCTGCGGGAGCGCGGACGGATGTGGCGAACCACTGCACGTGCTTGGTCTTTGACCTCCTCTGATACGTGCGGAAGGTGCAGCAGCATGGCGTGCAGCCAGCGCAGGTTCCGGGGGGTGGGGCGGCTCGGCTTCGATTCGGGCTCCCAGAGCCGCAGGGCCTTGACGGCTGTGGCCGCGAAGCGCTGGCCGAGTGAGGCGAGTAACTCGTCCGACGCGAGCCAGGTATGTGGTTCGCCGTAACGAGGCTTCGCTTCAGAAGGGGCCAGGATGTACCGCCAGGTGCCGTCCGCTGCGGATTCAACCCAGGAGACAGCGGCACGCAGACCGTAGTCCAGCTCGTCGGTGGAGTCTTCGAAGGTGCTTTCAACGTGCTGACGGCTCTTGGGCCCCAGCGCTTCGAGCTCGTCGGCGAGACGGGAGCGCACCTCCTGCTCGGTCATGCCGTCCCTCATCATCCGGCACACCTGCGTCATCAACTCGCTGGCGGCGAACCTCGACAGGTCATCGTCGGCGACCTCCTCCAGCAAGGAAGGCTCGACGTCCCACGGAACGGTGCCGAGTAGGTGCCTACGGATGATGTGGTCGGCGATGCCGTCTTCGGCCCACGCAACCAGCTGCCGGTGGCGTCGGGTGTGACGCGTCACCACGTGCTCCCACATGGTCTCCCAAGCGTCCCTGGCAGCCATGTACTTGTCGAACCACTCCATGACGCCGTCCGCTTCGGACCGGTCAGCATGGCTGGGACGCGGGCGGTCCGGGAGGAGGCCGAGTGCGGCGAAGAACACTGCATCGTGCAAGTCGGTCTCGCGAAGTATCAGCTGCGCGGTACTGGCCTCCTTCAGGAGCTCCGGCGTCATCGGCTGCCCGTGTGGTCCACGACCCTGGAGCTCGGCCACGATCGCCTGCGCCAGCGCCTCGCCACATCGTTCGCGGCCGAGGACGCCGAGCTGCGGCACGGAGCAGCGCCTCAGCGTTTCCTCGCGGAGCGCGTTCGTGCAGGAGGGGTGGCCGATCGCCGCAGCGGCCAGACGCATTGAAGGGCCCAGGTACGACGGGCTCTCTTTCTGCAAGTCGCTGTCCACAGCGGCCTGGAGCATCCACTCGGGAGCCGAGTCGCTGAGGGCACCAAGCAGCAGCGCCAGCAGGAGGTCGTCGCGGTCGCTGCCTGCAGGCAACTCCCGCGCCCTTTCTGCCGCCATGCGGATGGGAGGAGAGCCCGGGGCGGCCTGCGAGGCGATCACATGCAGAAACGCGATGGGGAGCCTGGAACACGCCTCGTCACTGGTCATGGAATCCCCCGGGTCGGTGTGGCTGGACTCCCTATGCTGGACCACGCCACTGACAGTTCGTGGCCCAGCTTGGGAAGCCCTCGATGTTCGAGTGCTGATCTATGAAGCCGGCAGGATTCCCTTCAGTGCGTCACTGTGGATCTTCTGCGTTAGCGTGAGCTGCTCTCGCAACAGTCGCTCGTGTTTGTCCAGCCGCGTCATCGCGTCGGCGATCGCCTGCTGTGTCCCGAGATCAGGCAGTGCGACCGGCAACTTGCCCAATACGTTGAGAGAGATGGTTTTCATGGTCATACTCCCGGTGGAGTGGGACTCAAGCCACTCACGCGCTTCCGGGCTGCGGAGATACGCCGCGAGATAGTCGGCGTTGAGCTCGGCGGGGGGCCGAAGCATGAAGCAGCCGGTTCCGCAGACCCAGCCCCGTTGTTCCTCGCGGACGACAGCACATCGCCCCAGCTCTCCACGGCGTGCCAGCACCATGTCACCACGGCGGAGGCGAAAGCGGTCCAGCCCTTCCGCGTGCTGCTCGGTGATGTATCGGATGTTCGCCTCACTGAAACCGTTGCCCGTGAGGTCCTTGGGCATCACGACGGGCACACCCGCGTCCACGTAGTCCTCGGCGCGGATGAGGCTTCCCGAAGGACCGGCGAGGAGCAGACCCGGCATTGAGTTCTCGAACCGGTCCGTTGTGGCGCCACTCACGATGTCCCGGAGCGGCACTCGCGGATGTTCGATTCCGCTGCGTGTCAACCGCTGACACATGGTGATGCTCTTCCGGACGCCGACGCTTGATTCGGATGTGGCCAAGCCACGCCGATCCAACTCATCGAGCGTACGGTTCATGTCCAGTACCGTCGCCGGGTGCTCCCGCTCGGTGTAGACGTACAACCGAGGGTCGAGACTGCCGTCGTGTATGAGGATTTCTTCGTGTGTGACCGAACGGGAGAATCCTGGTTCATGGGCCGTTGTTTGAGGGGACCGCTGCCAGGCGTGAAGCTGGCTGCTGATGCGCCCCCGCTCTTCTGCGGTCAAGGTGCGCGGTCGCCGAGGCAACTGCGTGCCGAGACGGCTGGCGTCGATGAAGAGGACGTCATTCGCATGGCCGACCGGCAGGTGACGGGACTTGTCGCGGGCGAGTACCCAGATGTGCACGGGGATGGACGTATGGGGAGCGAAGAGATTCGGCGGTAGCGCGATGATGCCCAGGAGCGCGCCGCCAGCGATCATCCTTTTACGGATCTCCGCCTCACGACCGCTGGACCAGGCGGCCCGCGGCGGCATGATGACCGTCGCGAGCCCGTCCTCGCTCAACCGGGCCCATGCGAGCTGAAGCCAGGCGAAGTTCGCATTGGACTCGGGCGGCTGGCCGAAGGGCCACTCGATGGCATGAACGTCCTCGATGTGCTGGTTGAACGGCGGATTGCTCAGTACTCGGTCGGCAAGGCCGGCACCTCGGCGCTGGAACAGAGACACCGAGTCGGAGGTGTCGACGATCGGCTGGTCCACTCCGTGGATGGCGAGGTTCAACGTTGCCAGCCGCGGATTGCTGCGATCCGTCGCGTGCGCCTCGAAAGAATCACCGTCGATGCGGCCGGCCCCAGCGATGTGTTGTGCCGCGGCCGCAAGTATGCCGCCGGTACCACAAGCAGGATCAAGGATCCGATCTCCGGGTTGCGGGGATGCGGACTCGACGAGCAGGCGCACCACCTCACGCGGCGTGTAGAACTCCCCCGCTGAAAAGGCGCCTTCCTGAACGTGGCGTTCGAGGAGGAGCCCACCGACTTCCGGCAGACTGGCTTCGGCCAGTGTCGGGCGCTGAGTCAGCGCGGTGAGGAAAGCGGCTGCCCACGGTACGTCGTCGGATGCCTCGCCACCGTCGAGGAACTCGACGTCCAGCTTGTGGATGTCAGGCACAGGGAAATGCGGATGCCTGCTGGCGCTCCTCATCGCAGAGCGCAGATCCATCAGCGGTGAGATGCCGATTCGCGCCTCCGAAACCGCGCGGGCCCACCGCTGGACGAACTCGTCTTCCGGTTCGCCCACCGACTCGACGAATCCTGCAAGCATCAGGATCGCGAGCATGGACGTCAGGTCGCCGAGAGTGTTCCGGCCTCGCTGGAAGGGCGCGTACGCTCGCCAAAGCCGGTCAACCACGTCCGCGGCGAGGCTCTCCGTCCCTCTGGTTTCCACGTGTAGGTCTCCTAGCTCTAGACCGGACTCAGTTGTCTGGCGACTGCCAACGCTGTCACGGCAACAAGGATCAGCAGGCACAAGCGCAGTGTCATGCCTGTGCTCTGCATCGCCTTCCCAAGTAGCTCGAAGAACGCTTTCACTCTGCGGTGCCCCTGCCTTCGATCTTGAGCCAATATGTGCGCACTCTCATTGCGCAGGTCCCCGTCTGTGACCTTGGTCGCGCCGAGCGGCGTCAGGTCTGAGATGGAGATCGAATAAAGAGGAATCTAGCAGTAGCAAGCGGAGAGTGTGGGTCGGTTAGCTCCTCGTCGAGTGAAGGGCAGACTCTGCGCAGCAAGGCTGCGCAGTGACATGGAAGTGAGATGGCTGCTCACGGGCGCGCATGGGGAAGTGTGGTGCTTGTCAGCCAGTCGCGGAGGCGGCCCAATGTGTGATGCAGCGCACAGGGCTGACCCCCGGTGGGTGGCCGCTGGAGCCGTGTTCGGCTCGTGATGTTCCGCAGATCGCGGACGGCTGCGCTCGGTGCGCGTTCGAGTGATCTCGGTGCTGGCTGACGGGAGTAACTGGGGAGGCGGGACATGCATACGGACCGAAGAGTCCGCGAGCAGGACCGCCTATGGCGGCAGGCTGACCGGGTCGAGCGCGGGCGACGGACGCTCGCGGAGATGGGCGCGATGACCGGTACGGAATTCGAGGAGCAGGTCGCGGCCCTGTGCCGGAGGAACGGGTGCACCGGCGTACGTTGCGTCGGCGGCGCGAACGACAACGGCGCTGACGTGGTCCGGCCGTCTCCCGAACGGCCGGACCACGGTGATTCAGTGCAAGCGCTGCGCGCCGACCAGGGCGATCGCGAGCCGCGAGATGCGTGATCTGCTGGGGGCCAAGGTGCACTTCGGGGCCGATCTGGCGGTGTTCGTGACGACCACGCGGTTCAGTCGGCCTTCCGAAGCGTTCGCCGTACAGCACAGCATTCTCGCTGTGCACCGTGACCACCTCGGGTTGTGGAACAGCGGAGCCTTGCTGCAGTCGCTTGGCGAGGTGAACGGTGGCGGACAGGGCGATCCTCGGCACCGAACGGGTTGGAGGCAGGCGTACGGAGAGTGAGAGCCCCGCCCCGGATCAGGGAGCGGGGCCTGGCTCACCGCTGCTGCCCTTCTGTTTCGTACAGCCTCCAGGCCGGCCATCGAGCGGCTTCGACTTCGCCGTCCCCACTGCCCAGCAGGTTCCGCCGGTGCAGCATAAGCCGGAGGTGGCGCGCCGCGTCGGCGCCCTCTTCGACCCCTCTGTCGAGCAGCACAGCTCTAGTGGCGGTGTCGCCGACGCTTCCCACCAGAGCGTCCGCCGGATGCCCGTGAACGGTCTTGCCCAGCGTGACGGTGGCTCCCGCCTCGCGGGAGAGGACCTGGTACAGACGTTTGAGGAGCACGTCTTCGCTGCTGTCACGCGGGGGCACGCCGTCGCGCTCCGCGGTCTCCAGCAGCGCGGCGGCCACGCCTCCCCGTTTCCGCCAGCGCTCCTTGTCTCCCACCACGATGAGGTGACTTCGCGCTCGGGTGACGGCGACGTTCCAAAGATTCAGCTGTCCGCCGACCCACTCGACGGCACCGGGGTGCATACCGTCCCCGGCGACGAGGGTGAACACCATGACATCGCGTTCACCGCCCTGGAAGGTATGTACCGTACCGATGCGCAGACGCTCCTCGTCGTACGGTCGCAACCGTCTCCGCAGCGCTTCGGCTTGCGGCGCGAAGGGAGTGACGACGCCGACGGTGGCTTCGGGCGGCAGCTGTTCCAGCAGGTAGTTGACGCTGTCGTGCGCTTTTCGGATCTCGTCTTCGTTGACCCAGGAGCCACCGAACGGGGGGCGGGTGGCCCGTCCGGGCACGTCTGTCCAGATGACGGCGTGACGCGGCAGAGCGGGCCGGCCGCGGGTGTCGGTGAGGACGGTCAGTCCGCCATCGTAGAAGAGGTCGTTGGAGATCGCTGCGATGTGCGGGTGGCAGCGGAAATGCTCGTCGAGAAGCAACGTGCCGCCCGCGGAGCGTTCGGCGGCGTGGAAGGCGGAGTGGCGCCGGTAGGCAAGGCGGTGTTTCTCAAGCCATTCGGACCGCAGCCCGTTCCCGCGGCGAATGAGCGCCTCGCGGTGCGGGCTCGTCTTCGTGATGTGCGTGAGTTGCATGGGGTCGCCGATGACGAGGGCGCGCCGCGCGCGGAAGAGCAGCGGCAGGACATGCGGGATCGCGCACTGGCTGGCCTCGTCGATGACGACGAGATCGAACAGGGCCGGACCGAGAGGGAAACGCCGGGCGGAGAGGCTGGTGACGGCCCACCCGGCCACCGCAGGCGTATCCGTCGAGCCGTCTGAACCGGCCAGAACCCTCCGCATCTGCGGCCAGTCGCTGCGACTGCCGTCCTGAGCGGTCAGCAGGTCGAGAATGCGACGGCGCCCAGCTCGAGCGGCGGCTTGCACCGTGGTGGCGAGGAGGGTGCGTGAAGCGTCCTGAACGCTGTTCTCGGCGTCGCGCAGTGCGCACGCGAGCGCTGTGTCGTCCACGGAGCCCGCGTGCTCGCGCCCGTCACACCATTCCGTCTCGGCCGCGGCGAAGCCGGCGAGCGCGAGGCAGCCCGCGACGGAATCACCGTCGTGCCCGTCCAGACCGACCCTGTGCAGGAACCGGGCCCGGCGCCACGACCCGAGGAAGCGCGCGCGGGAGAGGCGGCGCGCCTTGTCCTCCAGTTCCCTCGGCCGGGGCAGACGGCCGAGGAGGTCCTGGAGTTCGGCGACGGTGATCCCGAGCTGGTCCGCGTGGTTATCGCGGGCCTCGCCTGCTCGGCGGAGCCGCAGCTCCGTCTCCGCGATGTCCGCCAGGTCCCGCCGTACTTGTGCCAGACGGTCGGCGGCCAAGGCGGCCTCCACGGACGCCGTGGCCACCGTGGACGACGGTTCCGGGCCGGTGCGCAGTGCGTGCAGCGCGGCGGCCTCGTGCTCCGCGTTGCTCTTGGCGTTCTTCCGCGCCGAACCCGTCCGTACGATGCTGCCTGGCACCAGTGTGTCGCAGCGGCGCCACACCTCGTCCACGGCTTCGTTGTTGGTGGACGCGACCAGTACGGTCTGACCGGCGGAGATCGTGGTGGCGACGAGATTGGCGACCAACTGACTCTTGCCGGTGCCGGGCGGCCCGGTGGCTACCGTGAGTCGGCGGGTCATGGCGGACCGGATCACCGCGGTCTGCGCCTCGTTGCAGGGCAGTGGCGTCACGAGGCGCGCCGGTTCGGGCTCCGTGTGGCCGAGGGCTCGGTCACGCTGCGAGGCTTGGGGCGCGAGGGCCCCGAGGGCGGTCTTCTCGATCTGGTCGGTCCGCTTGGCGATGTCGGCGAAGTCGTTGAGTAGACGCTTGGTGAAGCCTGTCTGAGGGCGCGCCGAGAAGAGGACTGCGGTGTTGCGCGCGCCGTGGCCGGGCGTGCGGACGTCGATGCGGTCGGCGAGTTGGTCGGGCTGGAGCTCCTGCACGCACGGCAGCTCAAACTCCTGCGTAAGAAGGTTGCGTACCTCCAACGCCATGCGGTCGTGCTGCCCTCGATGCCAAGACGGCTGGAATGTGTCGATGAGCTGGGTGGCCTCCTCCTCGCCGAGCCAGTCGAGAGCCAGCTGAGGATGCGGCTGGACCGGACCGTACGGCTTCAGCCTCACCTCGCCCTCGCCTTGGACGATCTCGACACGGCGCACCAGAAGCGGCGCGAACTTCGGGTGTCGCCAGGGGCGTCCGGAGCGCGGCCCGGTGAGGACCACGGCCGGGTAGCCCGCCCAGAGCTCAGCGTCCTCCTCGGCCGCCGAATCCACCAGCGCGTCCGCTTCTTCGGGGAGCGCGGTGCATCCGTCGTCGTCCACATCGCCTGAGATGAACCTCTCCGCGCCGTCCAGACATACGTACGACGTGTTCTGGTGGCCTACCTCCATCAGAGGCGTCTCGGCGCTTTCGGCCAGAACGCACTCCCGGTAGTAGTCCAGCAGCCCGGCCCAGGCGGGCGGTGCATGAGGGGACTTCGTGGCGTGCGGCTGCGGCGGCTGCTCGGCGCCGGGGCGGGGTCGCGGACTCAGAGGATCGAGGGTGGGGGCCCGGCCGAATGGACTGTCCGCGATGACGATTCGGTCGTCGACGCCGAGCGCGGAGTGCACCGGCACCTGACGGCCACCGTCCTGGGCGCGCATTCGCCGGTTCACATAGTGGAACAGGTCGCTGACCTGTACCGCGCTGCCGCCGTCCTTGCTGACCTTCCCCGTGCGCAGCGCCTCGATGACCTCACCGGTGAATGCCGACGGCTTCACGTCATCGCCGCCGCCCGCGTCAGCGAACGAGTCTTCCCCGGCCCGCGAGGACGACAGGACGTACACACCCCTGCTGGTCAGCGGGGGCTGCTCGCCGGACTTCGCCACGGAGCTGTCAGGCCGTCGGTCCGATGTGCGCAGCCCCATGGCGAACCCGCCGCTGCGACAGCAGTCGATCATCACGATCTTCTGTGGTGCGACGCACTCTTCCAGCGAATCATTGAGGAACCCGGCGCTGACAGCGGTCGCGGCCACTCTGTCGTAGTCGGTGTCCTTGGCGACGAAGTGGAACTCGCCGCCGTCACGCACCGTGCGTACACCATGCCCGGAGACGTACACGAGGGCGAGCTCGTCCTCGTCGCGATCCTGAAGGAACTCGCCGATGACCGACCGCATGTCGTCTGCGGTGAGATCTGATTCTGTCTGGACGGAGACGAAGTTGCCGATGTTGCGGTGCTCCAGGACCTGGGCGAGTCCCCATACGTCCGCTCGGACGGAGGCGAGTGGCGAGAAGCGGCCGTCGTCGTAGTGCTCGTTGCCGATCAGAAGAGCCCGGCGCTTATGGAGGCGGGTCACGCCGCGCTGTCATCCGGTCCGGGGCCGTCATCGTGAGAGACCCGGTCCTGGAATTCGCGGACCATGCGCTCCTGTGCGGCGTCGGGGCGCCCGGTGATCTCGACGGAGTCGCCCGCGATGGTGACCACGACCTTGCGGTGCCGTTCCTTGGCGCACCACTCCTTGATCAGGGTGATCAGGACCTGGGACGCCGGGCGAACGACAGCGGCAGTGGTAGCGGCCCAGAGAGCCACCTCGCCGACGCCCGTACCCTTACGGTCCGGTTCGGCGGGCCCTTCGGCGTCATGAAAGCCGGCGACGAGACCGTCTGCTCTCACCAGGCTGTCATGCAGATCCCGGGTGAGGCGCTCCTGCCGGAGTGTGTCGCCGCCTGTGGGCACGGTGAGTGTCCACAGCGGTCCCCCGTCGCGCATGTGCTGCTCCTCACGTTCACCTATTTGCTTGCCCGGTCAGTCCGTTCAGCGACTTTGGCACGAGGACGTTCGCCGGTGATAGCCGGGGTCGACGGGAAAGGCGCCATCCGGCCACCTCAAGCGCTTTGGAGGAGCGGGGTCTCAGCCACCGACCGGCGTCTCTTCGGGCGATTGCAGGCATCGAGGTGGGAGAGACGTTCTGCCAGCATCCTTTCGGCGCTGCTCAGGAGTGAGACTTGCGGATGTTGCAGATCCAATGGGTCGCCTGCAGGTTCTCGGCTGTGTATGCACCGCTCTCCGCGACGGACTTGATGTGGTCATCGGAGCGGATGGTGTACGCCGGGGTCCAAGGCGAAGGAGTTGGCCGCCCAGGAGCAATATGCTGAGGTACTCCGTGCACAAGCTGGCCAGTGGCAGGAAGCGGCAAACCTGAGCGCGTACTGCATCGCCCTGGAGCGCCGACTGGAAGAGGAGGCCGGGGAAGACGAGGCAGCGGTGGCCTCGGCGCGAGCGTGGCTAGCCTGGGCACGCCGTTACGTTCAGAGCCTCGACCCACTGACCCGTCTACCCGCCATGCCCTCCGCTCGCGAACCGAAGCCCGAGGAGCTCGCGCCCTACCTGAACGGCTGGAGCCCACACGGCCCCGAAGCGCACCGCGGATGGGGCGCTCGCTGAGGAGAGATCCGGGCTACTCGCTGGCGGTGCGCAGAGGAAGGCGGATACGGAACGACGCGCCCCCCAGCTCCCCGTACGCGTCGGCCACGAGATCCCCATCCTCAACCACCGACCTCCTGCCACACATGCCAGCAACGGCATCACGGACGACTGTCAGGCCGAGTCCGGCGCTCTCGGTCCCCGGCCCAGTCACACCCGGACGCCACATGTGTGCGACGTCGACGTCGACAATCCCCGGACCTGAATCGGAGAAGTCGAGAGCCGCGCGGCCCTCCTCAACCCGAGTCCGGACCTGCACGGCTCGATCACCCAACAGATCGCCGGCACGCGCGAATGAGCTCATGGCATTGGCGGCCAGATTGAAGACGATCGCCTCCAGGTCCGATACCGCGGCCGCGACACGGACCGGCTCGTCCCAGTACTTCTCGTTGATAGAGATGCCGCGTCGCTCCAGCTGGGGGCGTACCGCGCCCAAGGCACGGCTGACCACTTCATTCAGGTCGACGATGTCAACGCGGAAGCCATCTGACCGGGCCGCTCGCGTAGCCATTCCCACAAGGTCGATCACCCCGCGACCTACTTCGCTGGCATCGCTTCCAGCTGCTGTCTCACGCCCAAACGCGGAAGCAAGGATCCCAGCAGTGGCGAGGGACCGGTACAAGAGGTGCTCCGGTCGCATCGCTGGCAAGGGTGCCTCGTCGCGCTGCGCGGGCAAACTCGGCACCAGCGTCAACAGCTCCGGCTGCGGTGCCGTGTCCCAAGCCCTACGGTCGTCCGCCGAGCTCCTGGCTGCCTCTGGGCGGTCAGTGATAGGGGCAAGCGCAGGCCGCTGGGCCGGCGAAGGGCGCTGAGCGGGCGAAGGAATCCCTAGCTTCTCACCGTCTCGGATCCTCTTTCGTTCCCTTGCTGCCCACTCCGTGGCGCCTCGGGCAAAATCGCGGAGTTCAATGAATGCGGCGTTCTCCTGGAAGCCCATCCGGTCTGTCTTCGGGATGAGAAGGCCATCCGGGTCATCGACCGATACACGCCCGATGCTGTTGTTGGTGGAGGGCCGAAGTTGCGGGTTACGAGCCCGCAAGAGGTTCAGGTCTAGCCAATCGAAGCCGGGATCGCCATAGGGATGCACACGCAACCCTCGGTGGAAGAGGTGAACGCCACCAACAACCTTGAGCCACGGACGCAGAGCAGCAAACTGGTTCTTCGAGCCCCGAAGTTCGAACGAGCGCTTGTCCAACAGGAACATCCACAGCTCGAAGGACGCCGCCGGCGCCTGGTACCTCAGTGGGGGCTGGAGTCGCCCCTCGCGGCTATCCGGCGCAATGTCGACGTGCTCCCCTCGGGTAATTGCGCGGCCTTTCCAGTCATAGAGGACGGTACTCGCGTACCCCTCTTCGTCGAGATTGGCTTCGAGCTTGTATTCATACTCGTCGAAAAAGCTTCGATTGACTGCGTCCGAGACCCGATCGAACTGGGGCGCGATGAGCATCGCGGTGAAACCTGTGTCCTCGTCATTGAAGAACCCGGTGAGCAAGCGCATGGCACGAGCAAGCCGATCCATCTGCTCCTTGTCGAAGCCCTGCCGCAGCTGATGCACAGTCAATGAGGTGCCGGGCTTTTTCGATGTTGCCTGGGTGACAACCGTGAGCTCGACCTCTTCGACCGAGCCAACCGAGTCGTAGTCAGACCAGTCGATGACGAGCCTGTGCTCCACGCCAGGCTCGCTACGCGGGCGAGACAGCAGCTCCACCCGGCGCCCAAGGCGCAGTGCCGCCAGGCGACCCAGCCCCTTCTCGCCGATGCGACGCCGCTTGGAGCGGCTGTCCGTTGCACCGGACTTCTGCGACCTCCCGATGAGGAGGAAGCCCTCGCGAATGTCCTCGGCCGTCATACCGTCGCCATCATCCTCAACCACAAGGGTGCCGCCGGCTTGGGTGGCATTGTGGAGCTGAACGATGGCCTTCGTCGCATCCGCGTCGTAGGCGTTGCGGACGAGTTCGATCACCCCGAGGTCGGGGTGCGGGATCAGCTCCTCCCCCAGGCGGATCAGGATCTCCGGCGCAAAGCGCAGATGCGTGTTCAAGTGTCCTCCTTCGGGCCTCAGATCCGCCCGCGTCACAAGATCTCGGGAGGCACGTAGCGTAGCCACCTGCGCGCAGAGCGCAGGCCGAGTGGCTAGATAACCTCGCTACCAAGCGGCACACTTGGCCGGTTCTCACCCATTGCCGACACACGGACCACGACCGTCTGGCCATCACCTGCCGCTTTGCGGACTCCCGGGAGCCGGGAGGCGACCAGCCCATCGGCCGGGGCCGGCGCCGTCACCAGCCGCCTCCCCGCCAGCCCTGTCGGCCTTCGCGGCGGTACAAGCCAGGTGCACAGCGGCCACTATTCGCCTGTATACTCAGCCAGCGAAAGTGCTTCTACGCTAGGAAGCGCTCACCAGATTTTCGGTGACCATAGCGGCGAGGAAACGCCCGGTAACATTTCGAACCCGGAAGCTAAGCTTGCCAGCGCCGATGGTACTGCGAGGGGGAACTCGTGGGAGAGTAGGTCGTCGCCGAATTAGACTTGAAGGGGCCGTTCCGCAATCTTGCGGAACGGCCCCTTTTCTTTGCGTCGATCCTAGCTGTACGGACCCAAGAAGCGCTCGCCGTTAAAATGAATCAGGTGTGTGGGGTTATCCGCGCACCAGACATCCGTCTCCCAAGCAATTTCCTTCAGGTACTTCCGCAGCTCAGCGCGCGACGGCAGTGCCGAGATGAAGACGAGGCCAGCCGATGAACCTCGGAAGAGCTCGCTGAGCTCCCTGTGCCTTTTGGCATCCACCGGGCCATGGGAGGACGCCGCTTCAATCAGGACGAGCCAGTTCCGATCCCGAAGAAAGACAACAACGTCCGGCATTTTTCCGTGCGAATCAACCTCGACACCGAGCTCCGCGAGTGAACCTTCTTCGAAGATCGCCCATTTGTTGTCGGCATCACCGACATAGAGCACCTCACCATTGGGCGTGTACCGCTCGCAGAACTCGTTTATGATCTGCACGATCAGGGTGTTCTGACCACCGGGGCTGAGGTCAATCTTCTTTCCCCCGGGAAGCTGGACCGGGATCCTGTTCATCTCCCGCTCCCGCGCGTACAACGCCTGAAGACCGGGGCGCTCTGCAAGGTACTCGGCAAGCCGCTCATCGAACCCCTCCTGCCCGAACGATGTAATGAGGTCATGAGCAGCGGGCTCTATCTGGTAGCACCACTTCGGCGAGTTCACCGGCCGGTCCGGCTGATCGGGATTCTGCACAACGAGGCCAGCATCGACGAACTGGTGCAGCGTGAACCGGCGGATCGTCTCGCGGCTGTTTGCAGCGTAATCCTTCTCGTAGGAGTCGCGCAGCCACTGCATGATCTGCACAGTCCGAAGCATGGACCTTTCAGCTTGCGTCCAGTCCTGATCAGGGCCGAGTTCTAGAAGGGCTAGGAGCACATAGGCCGAGCGCTCATTAGAGCGCTCCGAGTCGAAACCAAGAAGCTGGAGAAGCCTGCGGGCCTCCGTAAGCTTATTTTCACGCGCGCCTCCATCAAATTCAATGACGGTCTGCTCAGTCATTTAGTTTTCAGTCTCCGCTTTCTCGATATTCCGCTCTACGACTTCGTCGATCTTTTCCTGTCCCAGCCAGACGCCACTATCCCAGCTCCGCCCCATTTCGGAGAGCTGCTTTCTGCTTGGATAGCGAAGGTTTCGCAGGTCTGTAGCGTTTACCTGGGTGTGGCCGCTGAACCGTCGAATGAACCGGTCCAGTAGTGTTGAATTCAGCCACAAACAAAGGCCCCTCGCAACGTCTTCAGGCAAGCCTTCGCCGCCCTCGTGGAAGACGTTTACATGATTCTCAAACCCAATCCTGTCGCAAGGAGCCTGGCTCGGATCGAATACGGCAGCCACCACGCGACGCTTCTCCTCCTTGGAGGATAGGCGCTTCACTACGACGTAATATCCACGGGGGAACATCATCTTCTCGGTTTCCCCGTTAAGCATGATGGCATTATTCTTCTTCGCACCCGGGACGGGCCATGAAATCCCCCCCTCGCGCATATGCAAGGGATAGATCAAAGGAACAGACCCAGGGACGGGGTCAGGCCGGAGATGCTCCTTACTGCGGAAGTCGACCACACGTCCAGTAGAGACCTGACAGTGAAGCTCGGCAAGGGCGGCCGGCAGGCTGGCATGGGCCTGCGCAAGCTGCGTGTCCTCTTCGTCAGCGCTGATGTGAATAAAGAATTCTCGATCCTCCGGGTGCACCATTTCCGCATAACGAACACTGCGGCTTCGAATCTCGCTCGAGTAGCTCTTGCTGGTTGAAACCGTTACGGGACCGCGGTCACTTGCGTCGGTGCGCGTCGCCGAGAAGATGACGTTCTCTTGCAGTACGTCAGTGTCGGCGAAGACCTTATTGCGAGCTTCGAATACATGCACATGGTCGAGGTGCATTCGATCTAGGAAATATTTCCGGAACGGACGGAAGTAGGGTCCATTAGCAAAGCTCCGAGGCGTGATCGCCGCCAACTGGCCGCCAGGCGCCAGCAGATGGACACCAAGCGCCATGAAGGCCGAGTAAAGATTCGACGTCTCGGTGCATTTCTCGGTGACCGCCCTGCGCTCTCGCGAGTTTGCAGCCAGTTTCTTGTAGGGCGGATTCATGATCACCAAGTCGAAACGCTCTCGCGTCTCGGCGAACAAGCCTTCGTCCTCGGTAGCCCACGCGATGAAGTCGCCAGGTACGAGGTTCACCTCGACGGAACCGCCTACTGCCTCCGCCGTGCTGACGCAGTCGGCGAGCGTGGCAGCCAGAGTTGCATGCAGCTGCGGATCCACCTCGCATGCCGTTACCGAGATGTGCGACCGCGGTTGCTCGCGCAAGATCCGCATGACAAGGGATGCCGTGAGGGAGCCGGCACCAGCACCAGGATCCAGAACTCGGATCGTCTCAGACGCTTCCAACCTGGCGAGGGAAGCGATGAAGTCCGCGGCAGGGGCAGGGGTGAAGTACTGACCGAGCTTCGCACGCTGCTTAGCGTCCAACGCCGAGGACGATTCCTGCCTGCGCGCTTCCGTACGGATCACAAGATCCGTTACCGCTGCTGGTGTTCCTGTTGCCATAGACACAGCCTAGCCAGTAGTGGCTCCAGCCCTGCGCGCCTGTGGATAACGCGAGGGGGTGGCTGCCGTCCGTGACGGGCCAAGGGGAGTGGGTGACGACCTGAGCGGGCTTCGAAGATCATGAACAACCAGTGGCTCCTGGCGTATGGGACGGTCATTCAGCGGGCGCTACCGGTGATCTGCGCCGCGCTGGCTTCGCGCCCCTGGGCGTAGCGGTCGTGGACTCTCGTGGCGCCGCGCCCCGCTCGCTGCGAAGCCCGAGCAAGGTGACGATCCAGGTTGGGCTAGACGAGGGCGTAATTCGGCCAGGCCGTGCGCCATCGCCGTGATTGCGTTGCGGGGGACTTTCAGGATCCCTATTCTCGTGGGCAACGCGTAGACGGAGACGAGTAGCCAAGGATCACGCGAGCAGAGAGAGCCGCCGGTAGCTGGGAAGGTGGACTCGTGCCCGAGGTGAAGACCCTCCTGAGCGCGGGGAGGAACGGCTCCATGGCCCAATGCCCCGCCGGTTCGCCCCCGTCACTGGGCTGAATGAGGTCGCTGCCCTCGGGTGGCGGCGAAAGTGCGGTGGTACCGCGAGTTCCCTTCTCGCCCGCACTCCCAAGGGATCATGACGACGCCCCTGGAGGGCTGCGATGATCCACACTACGAGCCGCGTTCTGACCTCTGACCTACGCGGCCACATCGACCAGACCGTCTCTGTCTCCGGCTGGGTGAATGCACTCCGGCTGCAGCGCAAGATGCAGTTCGTGATCCTGCGCGACCACTCCGGCATGGTCCAGGTGACCCACAAGCGCGACGGCGGCCCGCTGGAGGCGGTGCTCGAGTCCCTCACCCCGGAGTCCGCCGTACGGATCACCGGACGCGTCGTGGACGCGGCCCAGGTCAAGCTCGGCGGTCTGGAGCTCGTCCCCGAGTCGGTCGAGGTGCTGAACCTGGCCGAGACGCCGCTGCCGATCGACGAGCTCACCGGGCCCGAGCACCGGCTCGACTGGCGGTTCCTCGATGTCCGCAAGCGGGAGACCGCGCAGCTGGTGTTCGCCGTGCAGACGACCCTCGAGGAGGGACTGCGCGAGTACGCCATGGAGCATGGCTGCACGGAGATGCACACCCCGAAGCTGATGGGGACTGCCTCGGAGTCCGGGGCGGAGGTGTTCAAGCTCGGGTACTTCGACCGGTCGGCGTACCTGGCGCAGTCGCCGCAGTTCTACAAGCAGATGGCTGTGGCGGCCGGCATCGACCGGGTCTTCGAGATCGGGCCGGTGTTCCGGGCCGAGCCGTCGTTCACCTCCCGGCACGCGACCGAGTTCACTGGTGTGGACGTGGAGTTGTCGTGGATCGACGGCGTTGAGGACGTGATGGCCTTCGAGGAGTGGATGCTCGCCCACGCCATCGCCAAGGTCGCCGAGGTCCACGGGGAGCGGATCCGGGAGGTCTTCGGGGTCGAGGTCACCGTGCCGGAGACTCCGTTCCCGCGGATCACGATGGCCGAGGCGCAGGAGGTGCTGCGGGCCGGTGGGTGGGACCCGGAGGGGCTGAAGGAGGACCTGGACCCGGACGGTGAGCGCAGGATTGCTGCGCACATGAAGGAGCAGACGGGTCACGAGTTCGTGTTCATCACGCACTACCCGGCAACCATCCGGCCCTTCTACCACATGCGCCCGGCGGACCGGCCGGACCTGACGCTCAGCTTCGACCTGCTCTGGAAAGGGCTGGAGGTCACCACCGGGGCCCAGCGCGAGCACCGCTCCAACGTCCTGCTGAAGCAGGCCGAGGACAAGGGCATGAACACCGAGCCGATGCAGGACTACCTGAACATCTTCCGCTTCGGGTGCCCGCCACACGGCGGCCTCGGCGCCGGCCTGGGTCGGATCCTGATGGTGATGCTCGGGCTGGACTCCATTCGCGAGGCGGCCTTCCTCTTCCGCGGGCCGAACCGCCTCACCCCCTGATCGCGGCCGGGCGTGCCGCTGCCCCCGCCGCCGGTCTGGCAGTGGGGGCAGCGGCAGGGGCGCTCAGTAGCGGGTGTGGCCCAGGTCGAGGGTCCATGCCTCGGTGGGGTTCTTGTCCCAGTGGGACCGGAGCGCCAGCTCACGCTCGGCGTAGCGGCCCTGGTGGCACAGGCCGCCATGGGACAAGGTGACGCTGAGGGCGAGCGGGGACTCCGTGGTGACCCAGTGCGGGGTCAGGGCGTGGCTCCACAACTGGTCACCGGGGTGCATGGTCACGGACTGCCGGTCCGTCTCGTCGTGGGCCGGCGGTTCCTCGGCTGTGGTCTCACCGAGGACGGCGGCTTCGGCCGACAGGTGCTTGTCGGGGTTGTGGTAGCTGTGGAAGGTCTTGGTGCCGTGGACCTGCCAGACGAGGCCGTGCGAGTTGTCGTTGTGGTACGTGGAGGTGGCCCCCTGCGAGGACAGGAAGAGGATGGGCGCGCACCGCTGCCAGGTGAATCCCTGGGAGGCGAGGTACGTGCGCCAGGGGATCATGACCTCGTCCTGGAAACCCTCCAGGAGTTCGCCGTAGAACCGGGAGAGGTTGAAGTGCACCAGGCGGAAGGGCCAGGTGATGATCTCCTCGACCGGGGCCGTCCGGAAGGCGGCAGTGCGGTCCATGCGGACCTGCCAGTCCTCCTCGCCGAGGATGGTGAACCGCACCTCTTCGTCCTGGCGGATGTGGTCGAGTATGTCGATGGCGGGCATGAAGAGGTAGTCGAACGGGACGTGCAGGCGAAAGTTCGGCGGCTGCCTCCAGCAGGCGGTGAAGTTGTGCGGGTCGGTGACAGAGACCGGTGCGTGCACGATGGCTCCCTGGGCTCAGGCCGCCGCGCAGGCGTGCGACGCGGGGCGGCAGATGGCGGCGCAGTCGGGTCCGACACGGTCCTTCGACGGCGCTTCGAGGAAGCCCCTGATCTCGGCACGCGGGGCCTGGACGCTGACCCCGTCCGCGCCGTAGGGGCAACGTCGCATCTCGCCTTCGGCGGACATGTAAAGGGTCGCTGACCGGCAGGGATGGCCCTCGTCGTCGGACAGCTGCATCCGACGTAGATCATCGAGGTAGGACCGGTACGCGTTGGACAGACGGAAGCGCCCGGCAAGAGTCGCCGTGTCAGCCTCTCTGAGCTTCACAGAGTCCTGGAGCGATCCGCCGGCCCTGATCAAGCCCTGCTCGTTCAGGAGTACGGGGCTGAGCTGGACCTCAATGCCTGTCCCGGCGACGAGGCCGGCGATCTGCGCTGCCTCCTCCTCCGCCACGTCCAAATAGGTCAAGTGGAGGACCTTCGCGGGAACGTCCACGGCCAGCAGCGTCGCAACGGCGGAGGCCACGGTCCGGGTTGTCCGACCAAGGGCCATCGCGCCCTCGGAATCGGCCGAGACGGTGACGTTGGTCAGAAGGTGCTCGACCTCCGCGAGGGCGGTGACCTCGGCCTCGGCTCGCGCCGAGGTCACCATGGACACCGCCATGCCGAACTGGTGGGCCAAGCGGACGAGCTGCCGGAGCTGGGGGTGATGGGTCGGCTCGCCTCCGGTCAGGCAGACGCCCTCCACCCCGGTCTCCTTCAGCCTGGACAGGGCCCGGGTGTAGGTGTCGATGCTGAGGAAGCCGTGGGCGCGGTCGGCGCGGAAGCAGAAGCCGCAGGCGACCTTGCAGTGGCCGGCCGTCGAGATCAGCGCGGTGCGGGCGGGGGTGCTCATTGGACCCCCGTGTTGTCCCAGACCGCGATGGACACGGTGCTCGTGTAGAAGGCGCACATCTGCGGATCCGGGGTGTCGCCACCGATGAGGGCCTGCTCGTTTCGGGACGGGCCGCCGCAGACGGCCAGTGCCGGGCAGTCGCCACAAGCGGGGATCGGGGCGACCTTCTTCGCCGCGGCGGCCAGCAGGCCGGGCTTCTGGCGGAGCTCGTCGACGGTGTGGAGGAACGAGGGCTCCGTGAAGTTGATGTCACACACGCTGACCCTGTTGCCGGGCAGCAGGGCGGCGTTCAGGCTGCGGTCGCCCTGCATGTGGTCGAACAGCATCGGCCGTCGGGTGTCGAGGGCCTGGAAGGCGCGGTCGAGGACGGAGAAGAGCATCCCGCCCCTGCCGAGCGCGGTCAGGCGTGCCTCGTACAGCTCGCGGGCCAGCTCGGCGCCGTTGACTCGCCACTCACCCCCCGTGGGGATGGGGGTGTTGACGTAGATGAACTTCAGGCCGAGGTCGTCGGTGATCCACCGCACGGTCTCGGCCAGGCGCCCGATGTTCGATGCCGTGGGAGTGAGGTTGCAGCCGACGTGCAGGCCCTTGGCCGCGATCAGGCGCCCGACGTTGCGGCGGATCCGGTCGTCGGCAGGCTGGCCGCCCAGGAGGAGCCGGTTGGCGGAGTTGATCCCAGGCGGGCCATCGATGGAGATCCCGACTCCGTACTCGCGCTGCACGAAGTGGTCGAGGGCCTCGTCCGTGAGCCGGGCGCCGTTGGTGACGACGGTGCGGCGGACGCGTGCGACGCCGTAGCGGGCGGCGAGGGTGTCAGCGAGTTCGTCGCCGTACTTCATGAGGTCGAAGCGGATGGTCGGCTCGCCGCCGAACCACTGGATCGACACTTCCTCCTGGCTGGCGTTCTGCTCGAACAGGAACTCCAGGCCGGTGGCGAGCTCCTCCTCGGTCATGTCCGGCTTGCCGGTGTTGGTGTCGACGAAGCAGTACGTACAGGCCATGTTGCAGCGGTCGGTGAGGACCACCCGTAGCCCGCTGATCCGTTGCGGTGTCGGGTCGAACCCGAGGGCGTTGAGGCGGTTGTGGAGTGCTTCACGGCGGTCGGCGGCGGGGCCGTCCTGGGTGAAGCCGAGCCCGGCGAGGGCTTCATGGGTCGCGGTCGGGGAGACTCCGGCGAGGTCAGCGACCTCGCCGGAGTCGAGAAGCACACTTTCCAGGGTGACCGGGTCGAGGAGGACAGCCTCCCCGGCCCGGTCGTACTGGAAGTACTTCCCCCACAGCAGCAGGGGAGCGGTCACTGGGTCAGGCCGCCGTTTCCTCTTCGGCGATGCCCAGCTCGGCCATCACGGCGCGGACCTGCTCCTCGGCGCCGGCCTGGAGCTGGGCCGAGGCCGCGGGGCTGCCGCCGTCGGAGAGGACGATGACGCCGGGCAGCGTCGGGTTCGGCACGATGACCGTGAGGCCGGCGGGCTCGGTGCTGATGACCATGATCGCGTCGTTGAGCTCGACCCAGTCGGTGCGGTCCTTGAGCGCGTCGAGGATGCGGCCCTGCTTCTCGCGGAAGGAGGCGCGCTCGCCCATCCACACACCCGCCTTGGACTTGGAGTCCACGACGTCCGCGTAGATCAGGTGGTTCTGCTTCTCTTTCCTGGGTGTCGGCATGCCGATCTCCTTGATGGAAGGGTGACTGCCCGGGTTGGGCAGCTCTGATCCGCTCTGCTTGCCGCCGGTCGGAGTGCCGACTGCACTCCGACCGGATTCTTGCTCGGCGCCCAGGGGGCGCCGTTTCCCACGCGTGGTCGTCTGGTTGACCGACAACGGGTGGGAAGTCTGCTCAGCTCCGGGTGCCGTTGCCCCGTGCCGACTGGAAGGTGATCACCGGGGGTCTGCCGCCACGTTCGAAGCGATCGGGCGCAGAGGCTGGAGCGAACCGGGATCAGCCGTCCACTCGCGACCCGAGTCGTCCATCGGACGCATGTGCGCCACCCTCTTGACCACCTTGTCGGTGGTCTTCGAGGTGTAGACCAGCACGACGCCGACGGTTCCGCGCCGCCCGCTGGAGGGCTGGGCGACCTCTCTGCCGAGGAGCCGGTGCTCAGGGTCGTCCGCCACCCAGAGATTCGCGTCGTTGGCCGTCATCACTGAGCACCCCCGAGGCCGAGGAAGGCGTCGAACTGAGCAGAGCTCCAGTCGGCGGGATCGCCGTGCTCGGTTCGGAACGCTTCCGCTGCCTGCGGCAGTCGTCGCCTCTCCAGCGGCAGACCAGCGTCTGTCTCCGCGTAAGGGGCGACGACCGCCTCGTAATTCGGAGTGGTCGCGCCGGGGGTTCGGCGGGGAAGCCGGGGGCTGCTCACGGTCCGTTCCCTTCGCTGGGCTGTTTGGGTGGCGTAAGCGTCGCTCCGGTGCGGGTGTCACGGCCATGACGCGGCGGATGTCATCTGGTGCCCACTTGGGTGTGTGGGGTGTCATGGAGGTGGCATCGGCATGTCATGTGCGCGGATTCCATTGCAGATCAAGCCTGTTGGCCGGTAGTCAACGGATAGGGACGGGGCGATGTGGCCCGTCTCCTGACTTTGAGGGAGCGACCGATGCAAGACCCGGCCACGCTGCTGCGGGTATTAGTCCAGCAACGACGCTGGCGGTACCGGGACTTCGCAACCGCCTTCGTGCGGGCGGCCTCACAGACCGGCTTACCGGGGCTGTCGGTATCGGAGGCGCAGTTCCGGCGGTGGACGTCGGGTCGGATCAAGACCCTGCCGGGACCGGACACGTGCCGGGTGCTTGAGCACCTGTTCGGGGTGGAGGCCGTAGTGCTCTTCGGTTCTCCTCCCGCGCCCTCTCCGACGGTGTCGGGGGCTCCTGCTGTGTACGACCTCGAAGGTGATATTGCTATGACCGCACGTGACGCCGCAGATGAGGCGGGTGCTGCCGCCGCGCAGTGCGTATCCGACACCACTATCGACCAGCTTCGCGACGATGCTCTTGCCCTCGCCCGCTCCTACGGAGCGGTGAACGCGTTCGACATCTTCCGCCGGGCCAGGGTGCTTCGCACGGAAGCGGAGCACCAGCGGGGGCTCACGCAGGTGCCCGCCCAGCAACAGGACCTGCTGATCGTGGCGGGGCAGGCGTGCGCGCTGCTGTCGACCGCCGCATTCGACCTCGGCTCACTGGACGACTCGGCTCGCCTTGCTCGGTCGGCAGCCCTGTACGGGGAGATGGCTCGGTTCGATCCGCTGCGCGCCTACGCGACCGGGTCCTTGGCGATCTGCGCCTACTTCACGGGGCGCCCCTCAGAGGCGGTACGGCAGGCCCGGACAGCGCTGGCCTACGCCGGATTGGGGGACACGGCTCGCCGTCGGCTGCTGTCCATCGAGGCACGCGCCCACGGACACCTCGGAGACCACGAGCGGGCGACTCGGGCGCTCGTCGCATCGACCCACCAGGATCGCGGGGAGCGCGACGAGCTGCACGACGGTGTGGGCGGCGAGTTCGGGTTCGGCGAGGAGCGGCTGTTGATGTCCAACGGCACGACGGCCCTGCTCGTTGGCGACGGGGCAGGCGCCGAGGCCACCGCGCAGCGGGCGCTGGATCTCGTCTCGTCCCGGCCGCCGGCCCGGCAGTCGGTGTCGGTACGCGGGAAAGCCGCGGCTGACCTCGCCGCCGCGCAGCTCCTGCGGGGCGACCTGGACGCGGCGACCGTGACGCTGGAGACGGTCTGGGCGATTCCCGAGGACCAACGCGTGGCGGGGCTGCTGGAGCGCACCGGGACCTTGAGGCGGGCGCTGACCGCCCCCGCGTTCAGGGGGGCGGGCGCGGCGATCACGCTGGGCGAGCGGATCGAGGAGTTCGGCCGCCGCTCAGCGCCGAGGCAGCTGGGTACGGGGCGAGGACTGCTCGCCATCGATTCCTGATCCGCTCGCCCCTTCTACGCATGGTCGAGGGCAGCGAGGATCCGGGCCTCCTTGTCCGGGGCCACGCCGTGTTCGGACCACCTTGGGTGGTCGACGGGTCGTCCGTCCGCCCGCATCCACGCCCAGGTGTCGGCGATGGTGTCCGCGAGCGGGCGGCACCGGAGCCCGGCTGCTGAGGCACGGGAGGCGTCGACGGACCACACGCCGGCATGGGTACGCCACAGCGGAAGCTCCGTCCACTGCTTGACGTCGTGCGCTGTGAGGGTCGCAGCGTCGGTCCACACCGGATGGCCGACGCCGCCCGTGATCGCGAGGCATGCGCTGATGAATTCCGCCCAGCTGATGCCCTTGGGGTGGGCGATGTTGAAGGCCCGCCCTGGGGTATCAGCTGTGGCCTGATCGACGGCGAAGGCGGCGACGTCGCGCACGTCGACGGGCTGAATGCGCTGCTCGCCCGGAGCCGGCACAACGATCGGGCCGCCGCGATGGGCTCTGGTGAGCCACCACGGGAGTCGGCCGACGTACTCGCCGGGGCCCAGGATCACTCCCGGCCGCACGAACACCGAGTCGTCCCCGAACGCGGTCCGAACCGCGGCCTCTCCGCCGGCCTTCTGGAATCCGTACTTCGTCGGGCTGCCATCGGGGCCGGTGTGGCCGAACGACTCGTCGGCGTCCGGTGGGCACTCCAGCAGCGGGGAATCCTCAGTGAGCGGGTGGTGGGGCCAGCCCTGGTAAACGGACACCGTGGAGACGTGTACCCACCGAGCGGCAACCGGGCGCAGGGCCTCGGTGGCGAGGAGCACATCACGAGGCGAGAACTCGCTGCTGGAGGTGTCGATGACGGCATCCCACGGCCCTTGGTTGGCCAGCCGCTTCACGTCGTCGGGGTCAGTCCGGTCACCGCGGACCGTGTCGGCGCCCTCAACCGCACCGGAGCGGCCGCGGTTGAAGGCGGTCACCTCCCAGCCGCGTCGCAAAGCTTCGTCAACAACCGCGCGGCCGAGGAACCAGGTGCCGCCCATCACCAAAATCCGCATGGGGTCGACCCTGTCACGAAGCACCGGGCGGGCACCATCCCGGCCCTGATCGAGGCTGGCGGGATCTGGACAGTACGTGGGCCCGGTAGCGCTGCGCCGTAGAGATCACACGGCGATATTCCGGATCCGCGAGTGGTCGCTGTTGCTACCGTCGCTCTGGAATCCCCATCCCACTCGCTGGATAAAAAGGATCCCCTCATGCATGACGCCCGCGCCCTGATCGACATGGGTGCCGAAGCTGTTCGTCGGCTCGCTCGCCGCGGTTACTCCCTGGACCTGTCCCGGCTGGAAGACCTCCAGTCCCGGCGCAACCAGAGCATCCGCTCAGCCGACGAGCTGCGGGCGGAGGCCAAGCGGGTGGCGAGCGAGGTCCAGCAGACGGCCAAGCAGGGCGGGGACATCTCCAAGCTGAAGGAGCGTGCCCGCGAGCTGAAGGACCAGATCCGAGACATCGACGCCGAGCAGGAGCAAGTGCAGGAGGAGCTGACCGATCTGCTCCTGACCATCCCGAACCTGCCGGACGATGCGGCCCCGGACGGCGACTCCGAGGAGTTCGCGGTGGAGGTCCGCCGCGTCGGCACCCCGCCGGTCTTCTCCCTCGAGCCGAAGGACCACGTCGACCTCGGCGAGAGCACCGGCATCCTCGACTTCGCCCGAGCGACGAAGCTCTCGGGCCCACGGTTCGTCGTCTCCCGTGGGGCAGGCGCCGCCCTGGAGCGCGCCCTGGCGACGCTGTTTCTCGACATCCATACCCGTCAGCACGGGTACGTCGAGCACGCGGTCCCGTACCTGGTCAGCCGCAAGACGATGACCGGCACCGGCCAGCTGCCGAAGTTCGAGGAGGACCTGTTCAAGACGGGTGTCGCAGACCGCGAGCTGTTCCTCATCCCGACGGCCGAGGTGCCGCTGACCAACCTCTACGCGGACGAGATCATCCCGCCGGCCGACCTGCCGCTGGCTCTGACCGCGCACACGCCGTGCTTCCGGTCCGAGGCAGGCTCGTATGGGCGTGACAGCCGGGGCCTGATCCGCCAGCACCAGTTCGCCAAGGTCGAGATCGTCCAGATGGTCGACCCGGCGGACGCGGACGCCACGCTGGAGACGATGGTCGGCCACGCCGAGGCATGCCTGAAGGAGCTCGGCCTCGCGTACCGCGTAGTCAAGCTGGCCGCTGGCGACACGGGCTTCTCCGCCCAGCTCACGTACGACATCGAGGTCTGGATGCCGAGCCAGAACACCTACCGGGAGATCTCCTCGGTCTCGAACTTCGGCACCTTCCAGGCCCGCCGCGCCAACATCCGCACCCGCGGCGAGGACGGCAAGCCCAAGCTCGTCGCCACCCTCAACGGCTCCGGCCTGCCCATCGGCCGCACCCTGGCTGCGCTCCTTGAGCAGTGCCAGCAGCAGGACGGCTCGATCGTCCTGCCCGAATCCCTCTTCCCGTACCTCGGTTTCCGCCGCATCTCGGCGGACGGAACACCGTAGGCATAGCGTGTACCGGGCTCTGCTCGGCGAGCTCCGAGTTCCATGGCCGCCGGTTATCCGCCTCATCGAGGGTGAGCCGCGCCGGTAGGCGCAAGCCTCTGGGGGCCAGTGCGTTTCCGCGCCGGCCCCCAGAAGGGCGTCATGAGGTCGGGCTATGGGGCGATGGGATGAGGACGCGACTCCGGAGGTGCCGACCATCCATCTCGAAGGACCTGGTGAGGTGTGGGGCGGACGTGGCCCACCTGCTGAATGATCTTCCGTTGCCGGGTCTCACGGGTAGGGCTCAGGGGAGGTCACGCTCCCGCCATACAGCGTCCATTTCGGTCAGCGCAGTCATCGCGTGGGCGATGGTCTCGCGGGTGACGGGGCGGCCCGGAGCCTGGTACTGGGGGTCGTACCTGGCAAAGGTTCTGGTGCCCCGCGTCTGTGCCAGAGACGTCACGACATCGCACAGGAGATAGGTCGCGACCCTGCGCTGCCTTGCGTCTTCCTTGATGCGAGCCTGGTGCTTATTCCATGCCTGAAGCGCGGTGAGTTCGCCCATGATGACCAAGTCCGCGAGATCAGGTGCCTCGGCGCGCAGGCGGGCCAGGTGCTCCTGGCTGGCTTGTGCCCGGACCTTGTTAGTGAGTGCGATCTCATGGGCCTTGTCCAGACTGACAGTACGCGTGATGACCGGCTCAACGAGCTCGGGCTCGTGTCGTATGACCATGTCGGCCAGCTCCAGGCGGCCAGTGGAGACACCGGTCGTCTCACTGAGGGAGCGCATCGCCTCCTCTGGGGAGAGGTGCTCGTTCGCCGTGGTGCCGGCTTGAGTCTTGGTAGCGATCATCGCGGCCTGTCCCGTGGTCAGTTTGCGCTGGCGGATGTTGACGGACAGGGCGTATCCGTCGGGATCGTCGCCTTCGTACGTGGTGAAGCGGGGTTCGACTCCGAGAGCCTTGCAGACGGCGAGTCGGTGGCGGCCATCGAGGATGGTCCCATCGGGGCCGAGGACGATCTCGTGACGCAAGCCGTGGGTCCTAACCGACTCGGTCAGCTCGTGGAGCTCCTCGTCGGTGAGCGGCGGGAACATGGCAGTGATGGGGTGGAACTTCAGGGTGGTGCTCCTTGTGGTGTGGGTGCGCCGACAGCACCGCGCGATGCTGTGCGGCTTGGTGGGGTTGGGCGCGTGCCCGGACACGTAAATGATCTGGAAAATCGCCGGTTTGGCTAACCGGCGATCGTCGGCTATATATGTCGGCCCTCTCGCGGCGATCGCCTGCGGATCCGCCTGCACGCCTCGGCCGGAGAACGGCCAAGGTGGCGGCCGGCCACATGAGAGCACAGCCGTGGTGGGCTGCGGGGGCAGACGTGTCTTGCTGGGCGCAGCGCGGGTGCCGATGGCGAGATTTCAGGGTCAGCGTCGTGGGCGGATGGGCCGGACTCCGGGCACTGCTGGCGGCTGTGCGTCGGTGGCCTGCCAGCCGACTACCGACGCCGTGGTGCGGAGGCGGGCGGCTTCGGCGCGGGGGTTGGGGCTGGGGTTGCGGCTGGTGTGCTCGATGCGGGTGATCAGGACGCGGGCGGGCTGACGGGCTGTGCCCAGTTCGCGCTGGGCTGCGGCCTCCTTCAGGAGCTGGTGGGGTTGGTGGCCTCGGGCCTCCGCGTCAGCCAGGAGAGTGGCAAGGGCAGGCCAGCTGGGGTCGGTGAGGATGCGGTCGGCGTGGTCGGGGACGGCGGCGCGTACATCGTGGGCGAAGGTACGGCGGGCTTCCTCACTCGGTTGATGCTGATCGAGGATGACGAGCGTGGGGGTGAACGCCTGGTCGGCGGCTGTCTGTAGGTGGTAAAGGGCTTCGCGGGCGGCGTCGGCCTGGTGGGCGTGGCCCTTGGCCTCATGCCAGCGGTTGGCGATGACCCCGGCCCACAGGAGGGCAGCGATGAGGGCGGCGAGGGCGCTGCCGTCGGGGCCGGTGGTGGTGTGGACGATGTCCCGGGCCGCGTTTCGGATGGCGTGGGCGGCACGGTCTTCCGCACGAATCTGGGAGCGCTGGGCGCGTATGAACGCCTTCGATGCGGCCTGGAGTTCGGCGCGGAGCGGGGTGGGGGCTTTCTGGGCGGTGGCTTCGAGGAGCTCACCGAGGGCCGTGATGTGGGCCTGGGCGTGGGCATCGTCGTTCATGCCGGTGTGAAGGGTGTCGAGGGCGTCGGCGGCCTGGTGCCAGGCGGTGGTCGGGCGGTTGCGGCGTGCGGTCGGGTGTTCCTCCGGCGCGGTCGTCTCCAGGCGGGCCCTGAGCTTGGGGAGGGTGAGGTCGGGGGCGATCTTCCCGCCCGGGTGGAAGATCTGTTCGCCGTCCTTGTTGATGTCGCCGGGGCGGCCGACGGCGTAGCCGAGGAGGTCTCCGGACGGTCCGCGGCGGGGCTTGACCGCGATGCCGTCCGCTTCGAGGTAGGCGAGGAGTTCCTCGGCGTTGCTGGCGTGGGGGATGGCGGCGCGGATGCGGTCCTGGAGCCAGTCACGGCTGGTCTGCTCCCAACCGAGACGTTCGGCCTTGTGCATCTCGGCCTGGGTGGGTCGGCGTCCGGCGGTGCGGTCGCCCTTCTTCAGTTGGCGCAGGCCGTAGTCGGTCTCGATCTGGCGGCAGGCGTCGCCGACGCGGATGCCGCTGTCGTGGAGCTTGGGGCGGCGGCCGTCTTCGCGGACGGTGGTGGCGAGGATGTGGATGTGGTCGTCGGCGTGGCGTACGGCGATCCACCGGCACGCCAGGTCGTCGTCGGGCGGGGCGATGCCGGCGGCTTCGACGATCCGCTGGGCGATGTCGGCCCACTCCGTGTCGGAGAGGTGGCGGTCTTCGGGGGCGGTGCGGACGGGGCAGTGCCAGACGTGGTCGGTGACGTTCTTGCCGAACTCGCTGTTGCGAAGATGGACGGGTTCGTCGAGGTGGCGGGCGAGCTGGGTGAGGGTGGCGTCCGAGTCGCGGCCGGGGTCGGGCATGCCGAGCATGGCGAAGCCGGCGACGATGTGCGGGTCGGTGTGCTCGTCGTGGCGGCCGGGGCCGTAGAGGTAGGCGAGCAGGCCACGGGTGTTGGACCCGGCCGGTTTGATGGCGGCGATCACGCGGCCAGGTCCTTCCCGGTGTCGGTCGGTTCGCGCAGGGCCTCGGCGGTCAGTTCCAGCAGGCGGTGGAGCTCGTCGAGACGGTGGCGGATGTCGGGTGGGGTGAGGTCGCTGTTCAGCGCGCGAGCGATCTGGTTGACGTTGACGCCGATGCGGTTGAGCTCGCGCAGCACCTGGGCTCGGAACATGTGGGTACGGCGGCGGTCCTCGGACAGCGGCAGGTTCGCGGTGAACCTGCCGGTGATGAAGGCGAGGACGATGTCGGCGGCGAAGCCGGATTCCCCCTTGTAGCCATGTTGGGCGGCGGCCTCCTGGAGCTGGTTGTGCTCGTCGCCGGTGAACCGCAGCGGGCCGACACGGACGGTCCGCTTGGTGCCGGTGAAGCGGCGGATCGCCGGCTGCACGCTCTGCACCGCTCGCGCGGCGACCGTCGGTTCGGTGGCGAGTGTGGGGCGGAGGAGCTGCTGCTGGACGGCGTGGAGCTCGTCCGGGTCGGGGCCGCCCTCGGTCCCGACCTCCCGGTCCGGCGCCCCCTGGCGTCGGGCCGTCTCCGCCACCCCCGGGGCGGAGATCCCCGAAGACCGGCCTTGAGTCGGACTCGGGGTACTACTGGCTCCGCCCGGGGCAGGGGTGGTCACCTCCCGCTGCACGAAAGGAGCTTCGTGATGAGGGCCGTGCATGACTGGTATCCGTGTCCTTCGTAGTTGTGTGGATGGCTGGTGAGGGCATGTGCGCGGCGGGGACGCGTGGATGGATTGGGTACCCGCGGGCCCGCCAGCGGCTGTGCAGGACGCCGTGGTCGGCTTCTATTCCTGACCGCCTGGTCCCCGGTCCTGGTCCCCGGTCCCCGGTCCTGGTCCCCGGTCCCCGGTCCCGGTCCTGGTCCCCGGTCCCCGGTCCCCGGTCCCCGGTCCCCGGTCCCCGGTCCCCGGTCCCCGGTCCCGGTCCTGGTCCCCGGTCCCCGGGGCGGTCCCCAGGTCGGTCCCGGTCTCGGTCCCGGGTCGGTCCCCGGTCCTGGTCCCGGGACCGGTGGCCCTGTTTTGGTGGTTCCTTGGTCCGTCGGGGATGGAGCGGGGTCGGTCCCCGGTGTGCGTAATCCCCGGGGACTGGCTCTGCCTGTTGCAGGGGGACGGGCGGGGGTCGACCGGTCTTATGGCGCGCTGAGCAGGGGTTTCGTAGCTGTGGCGGTGGGTTGTAGTCCGGTCCCGTCGATCGCTGGTGCAGGTCCTCACGGTCCCCGGTCCCGTTTTGCCGCGGCCTTTGGCTGGAGCTCGGTCCCCACGCGTGTCGGGGACCGGTCCCCGCGGTGGGGACCGGGGGACCGGGGGACCGACGGACCGTCAAGGGGACGGTCCCCGCGTCGGCGGGTTCGGTCCCCGTTTACGGATCCGCTTGCGCTGTTGGGATTCCCGCAGGCCGGGGACCGGGACCGGGGACCGTGCGGGGGTTCCGGTGACCCGGGTACCGGGATGGGCGGTCATGGCATTGGGGCTCTCAGGGGTCGGCCGTGCCGTGGGCTGGGCCGGGGCCGGGGCCGGGGTGCGGTGGCCCGGGAGAGGGCGAGGAGAGTGAGCTGGGTGGCCTGGGAGGTCAGGCCGCGGCGTGTCTGGTGCGTCTGCGGTCGGGGCCGTCGAGGATGACGCGTTCGGTCATCTCGGCGAGGCGGGAGGCGACGCGGTCGCCGAGGGCGGTGCGGAGGTCGGCGGTGGGGAGGTTGGTGGTGATCAGAGTGGGGCGCAGGTGCTCGTACCGGTGGTTGATCAGCCGGTAGGTGAGCTCCTCGGTCCACTCGCTGTTCTTGGCCGCTCCGAGGTCGTCCAGGAGCAGCAGCGGGCACTTGGCCAGGGCCTGTAGCTCGCGCTCGCTGTCGAAGCCGGAGCGTGGACGCAGGCGGGCGTACAGGTCGGCGGCGGTGACGGCCTCCCAGCGCAGGCGCACGCCGGCGGCGAGGAGGGCGCGGATGGCGCCGTACGCCTGGTGGGTCTTGCCGGTGCCGGTGGGGCCGGCGATCAGCAGGGAGGCGCCCTCCGCGATTCCTGGTGCGCCTGCCGGTCCGGGGCGGCCGGCGCGGGCGATCTCGTCCACCCAGGCGGTGATGTGGGGGTGGTCGGTCAGGGCGCGCCGGTAGCGGGCGGGGATGCGGGCGTCGGCCAGCTCCAGTGCGGTGACGGGCTCCGGCGGCGGCTCGTGCGTGGTGGTGGCGGGGCCGATGCCCCGCTGGGTCAGGATGGCGCCGAGGCGGTCGGCGATCCGGCCGACCTGGTGCGGGTCGCGGGTGAGGGTGGCGGTCACAGGTCACCTCCGTAGGCGGCGTTGACGTCGGCGGGGTTGGTCCACGACCGGTGGGCGGCGGAGGGCGCGGGCGTGGCGGCGTTCATGGCCTCGTGCACCAGGCTGGGCAGGGTGCTCGCGTGCAGGCCCTTGGCCCGGTGGCGTGCGAGACCCGCCCGTACGTGGACGGGGTCGATGCCCTCGTCGAGGAGCTTGCGCACCTGCGTGCCGAGCTGGCCGAGGACGTCCCGGGGCGGTCGGTATGTGCACGCGGCGGTGTACTCGCCGATGAGGTCCTTCGCCGAGACCGTCTGGGGCGCGGGGGCGCTCGCGCCCCCCAACGGGGTAGTTCCTAGATCCCTGTTCCTAGGTCCTAGATCCGGACCGGGAGGGCTCACCGCGGGCTCCGTGAGCCCTCCCCGAGTCTGCGGTGACGGCTCACGGAATCCGTCCTGACCTGCGGATTCGTCGTTCACGGATATCTCCGTGAGTCCTCCCGGCCGGGTCACGGAGGGCTGTGTGACCGCTCCGGGCACCTGCGGTGAGGGCTCACGCGGAACCCCGAGGTCGTGGTGCGGGCACGGCGGATTGCGCACGCCGCTGGGGCGGTTGATCTTCTGGTGCTGGGCGAAGGTGACGATGTGCAGGTACCGCTTGCCGTCGCCGCCCTCGTAGCGGCAGACCAGCCCGGCCCCGTCGAGCTGGGTCAGGTCGTCCTCGACCTCCACCGGCCCGTGCTCGCGGCGCAGCGACCACAGCAGGCCGGCGATGACCGCGGCCTGATCACGCAGACGGCCCTGGTCGTCGGCCTGGGTGAGCAGCCCGAAGAAGGTGCGCTCGGCGGACAGCGACACGGACGCGAGGGACTCCGACGCGAACGCCTCGGGCTTGATGGTGCGGATACGGGCGATGTCGATCGACCACCATTCGAAATCAGGGAAGAGGGGCAGCGAATCCGGCGGAGCCGGGGTGCGTGGACAACACAGCCACACCCGGTGCGCGAAAGTCCAGACTTGATTCTGAAACCACACACAAGTCGTCTCGCCCGCGGTCCGGTGACTGTAGACCCAAAACCCCGGTTGACGAAATCACCGCCAGAAATCATGGTGTGATCCGCATCGCTCACGGCAGACAGGAAAGCCCTTCCGAAAGGGCCGGCGCGCAAGCTACAACACCATCCATGCCGCCACGCCCCCTTCGAAATCGGACCCGCCGGACGAGCCGCCGCCCACGCCATCGAACGCACCCGCACCGCCCGCGGCTACTCCCAGCGCCAGCTCGCCGCCCGCGTCACCGCCCTCGGCCGGCCCATGACGTTCACCGCGCTCTCCCGCATCGAACGCACCGTCCGCCGCTGCGACATCGACGACCTCGTCACCATCGCCGCCGCCCTCGGGGTGCCGCCGCAGGCCCTCCTCGTCGGCCTTCGCACGCACCCGGAGCCGGTCGGAGCGGGCGCAACATAGCCGACGATCGCCGGTTAGCCTAACCGGCGATTCTCCGCATAATTTTCCTGTCACCGAACTTGCCCACCTGTCTGTCTGTATGGGGACCTCTCCGTCGAGGGTCCAGATTGGAAATTCTCCCGTTGACCGCTCCTCGAATATCCCCCGAACTTCCCCGACTCCATACCGCCCGAGAAGTTGCCGAAGCCCTTGGCTGTTCCGTCTGGTGGGTCAAAGAGCGTGCCCGGCGCCGCCTTGTTCCCTTCACCTACCTGGGCGGGGCCTATCGATTCACCGCAGAACATGTGGCGGAAATCGTGAGGCTTCACGAGGAATTCCCCGGACGCGCCCCGCAACGACCTGCCCCGCCCACCCCTAGGCCGTCCCACCGCGAGCCCCGCGCCAGCTCGCCCGGGCCCGCACTCACCGCTCGCCCCCCGCGCCGTCTGCTCAAGGCCCAGCCCCAGCCTCAATCGCAGATCCAGTACGACATCACTGCTTAGACAGCCTCAGCGACAGAAGGGAGGGAACACTTGGGGTACGCGGAGAAGCGCGCCACCTACTGGCGAAGCCGGTACAAGCTCGCCGACGGCAAGTACGGCACCGTCTCCGACCCGACGGGTGCCGTGGTCAAGTTCGCCACGAAGCGGGAGGCCAAGCAGGCGGCGGACGCCGAAGAGGTTGCCCTCCGCCGTGGCGAGTGGCGGGATCCCGCAGCAGGCCAGGAGACCTTCGGCGAGTACGCCAGCCGCTGGTACGCCGTCCAGGACCTCGCCGCGTCCACGATGCAGAACTACCGCCGCCACATCGAGGAGCACCTCCTTCCCACCTTCGCGGACAAGTCCCTTGCCGGCATCCTCCGCTCGGACGTGGAGCGCTGGGAGAAGGAGGAGAAGGCCGTGTACGCGGCCTCCAGCGTGAAGACCTGGCGCTCGACCCTCCACCTCATCCTTGAGGACGCGATCGACGAGGGCTTGATCACGTCCAACCCGGCCGCTCGGCGGCGCGGACGCGGCAAGCGTGCCGGTCGTTCCCGCGACCGCGGCCCCGAGAAGGTCATCACCGACCCGCTCGGCGCCCTGCTGATAGCCGAGCGAGCGGCCCTTCTCTCCGGGCGGGACGACGAGTTCGTGGCCGTGACGCTCAAGGCGTACACCGGCATGCGGTGGGGCGAGATCGTCGGCCTGGAGACCGAGTACGCGCGCCCCGGCACCGTCCGCGTCGAATGGCAGCTGTACGAGCTCGACTCCGGCGAACTGGTGCGCGTACCGCCGAAGGACGACAGCTACCGCACCATCGACGCCACGGACTGGCTCTCCGCCCTCGTCGCCGACCACATCGCCCGTACGAAGCCGACCCCATGCCCCTGCCACGGCAAGACCTACGTCTTCCGAGGCCAGGGCGCCGCCCGCACCAGCGGACACGGCGGCGCGAAGCTCACCGACGTCGCCCGCCGCGCGGGCGTGTCCACCGGCACGGTCTCCAACGTGCTCAACCACCCCGAGCGCGTACGGGCGGAGACACGCGCACGTGTCGAACTCGCCGTCGCCGAGCTCGGCTTCGTACGCAACGCGGCCCCGTCCCACGAGGCCGCCCACTGGCGCCGCAACGGCTTCGCCACCTGGCTCTTCCAACCCGCCGCCACCGGCTGGTACCCGAAGAAGGCACCCCAGGAGCCGCGCCCCGTCCCCCTCCTCGGCGACCCCTGGCCCGGAGTCCCCGCCCGCGGCCGTGGCGCGAGCCACCGGGCCGACGCCTGCTGGCTACCCGTCGCCAAGGGCCTCACCCCACACGGCCTGCGCCACACCCACCGCACCCTCATGGAGGACCTCGGCACGGAGAAGGTCCTCATGGACGAGCGCATGGGCCACCTCGACGGCTCGATCTCGGCCCGCTACGCCCACGTGACCCCGGGCATGCGCCGCCGCCTCCTCGCCGGCCTGACCGAACAGTGGCTGGCTGCCCTCGACGCCCGCCGCGCGATGTCCCCCCGGTCGCCCGTGCGAGTGTTGGACCGGCTGCTCACACTCACGGTGTAGGCGCGTTCTCAGGGAAGCGGCCTCCCTGAGAACGGGTGGCGAAGTCAGCCGCCGAAGGCCGTCTGGTAAGCGCTCTGGCCCGCCTGTACGAGCATGGCCAGTCCGGGAGTCACCGTGCCGATGGCCGAAAGTGCCGTCTGCAGTCGCTCGTACGCGGCCCGGACCCGGCCTGGCTCGGGCTGGTCGGCGGTGGCGGCCTCTTCCAGCACCTCGGCGTCCGTGATGATCTGGTCCCGCTGGTCGTCGGCCGCGCCCAGGGTCGGCGCGAACTGCCTGACCATCTGAGCGAACTCCACAAGCTTGGACGCGTCCAGGCCGATGTGGTTGTTCTGGACGACGTGCTGCTGAGAGCCGACGACCAAGCCCTGTGAGTTGGTGATGTTGTAGGTGTCACCGCCGTTCGGCTGACGGCTCAGGTAGTCGTTCACGCTTCCTCCGACGAGTACGCAACGGGTGCCGGCCGCCGTGATCTGGACCGCGGCACCATCGTCAGCGGGGTGGATCAGCACGAGGCCGTTGTCGGACAGGTAGTTGAGGGCACTGAGGACTTCGTCCTCTGTCAGGAGGGCTCCAGCGAAGCTGCACTGAGGATCCTCCCTGTAGGACATGGCCGCGACTGCCGAGTCACGCCCACCCGTACGCAGGACCCAAGCGAGCAGCACATCGCAGGCGTGCCGGAAACGGGCCACCGCGTCAGTACGCAGGCCGAGCAGCCGCCGGGCCTCCAGCACACCGTCGTCGGTGGGAGACACCTTCGAGCTGGTGCCGCCGAGATGCTCCTCGACCCGCACGAGCCCGAGCTTCCTCAGCCGGAGCGCCATCTCGGCGGTCTCACCCACCGGAAGTCCCTCGTGTTCGAGGAAGTCGGCCACGTCGAAGAAGCCGCCGGGATTCCGGCGGGATGCGTCGTACAGCCAGACCAGGACCCGGGACAGGTACGGATCGCTCTCGATCCCGCTCGCACTGGACAGGGCCAGGGTCCCGAGATCCGGCGTCTCGACCGTGACGGGCACGCGCACAGGATGCTTGCGGTTCGCCCGCTCGAACTCCTTGGCGATCTCTCGCTGCATCTTCTCGATGCCACGCCTGTTGATCTTGAATCCGGCCAACTTCGAGCCTCCTGGGGACGCTGATCCTCTCAAGGCTAGACAGCGCCACTGACAGTCCCGGCTTCGCGAACGCGCACGCCCTCGGTTTGGGCGTCACCCGCTTCGCTCCTCGCCGCCCGGCCGACGCTGGGAGACCCCGACCAAGATCGTCTCCCAGATTTCTCCCAAACGATCTACAAAGCCAGTCAGGGGCCTGATTCGATCTCTCGAATCAGGCCCCTGACCTGGTCTTACTCTGTCGGGGTGGCGGGATTTGAACCCACGACCTCTTCGTCCCGAACGAAGTTCGGTCCCGATCTCGACCGGCTGGTTTGCCGTTTTGCCTGGTCGCAGCGTTGGTGCTCGGTGGGCTCGGGCAGTGTCGCGGGGGCTTGAGGTCGGCTCCCAGACGGCTCCCCAGGCAAGCCAGTGTCTGCTGGACGGGCGACCCGTCCTTCACCTTGAGGTCGGAAGATCTATCCGATGCGGCGAGGCGGCACGGGCATGTTGGGCTCGGTTTTCCGTGTGTGCCACCATTCGACGATATTCGTCTTCGTCATCAAGGCGAACCAGGAGTGCGCTTCTGGCGTTTCGTTCTGCCGTGCGGCGGCAGCATCGAATTCAGAGAACTCTAGGCTGATGAGCCATTGCTCGCTACGTCCGCGCGCCGGAGTGATGTCCACGGTTGCGGAAAGAGTAAGTTCGCTGCCTTCGCGCGAGAACGTGACGTTTGACAACGTGAAAGCGGGATCCCCTGGACCTCCGAATGGCTTTTCCAATTCCATTTGAAGGCCCGGGGGGATGCTCACTTGCTCCATGCTTGGAGTTTAACAGGCGGCTGCGGTCGCCTGAGGAGCGATGGATGAAATGTGGCCAGCCTGGTAGTAGGCGGTGATGATGCCCTGTGGCCTGACTCCGGTACCGCCGAGGGCCCCGTCGTTGTAGACGACCTTGAACGTCACGGGCGGACACTGTGCCAGGTTCGTGTAATAGAACCCAAAGCTCTGCTTGCCTCGAGCCACCGTGTTGGCGATCTGGCTGTCGTTGAAGCCGTGCTTGGGGACCAGGTGCCGGTATCCCCAGGTCGACGTTCCGCAACGCAGGGGGAGGTTGACGAATCCCCTGGTGTAGTTCTTTACGATGTAATTTTCAGACTTCCCGGCGCAAGGGTCCGCTGTGGCGGCGGCGTTTGCAGGAGCTGATGTTATCGCGAGCGCTGAGGCTGTGATCGCGAGTGCGCTTCCGATTGTTGCAATTCGTTTCGTGAACTTCACGATTCCCCCTGTGGTCAAGGCTTGCGGTCGCCATAGACGCTACGAGGCGGTGAGGTGAATATGTCAGGAAGCCTGGCCGGACTGGCCGATAGTTCCCTGCGATTGGCTTAAATTCGGCCGTTGGAATTCGCTCATGCATGCTCTGGTGCTCGTAGCTCAGTGAGGTTTTCTCAGCGGTGATCACTTCCAGATTCCGTTGAGGACGAGGGCGGCTCGGGCGATGTCTCCGATCCGGCTGGGGCTGAGCGTGACGTG